>NZ_JBZEGV010000014.1:0-154821 GCF_058312955.1 Mesorhizobium sp. LEGMi-168a | reverse complement strand
AGCTGCCGAGTTGCCCGTTTGGATGCATCGCTACAATTGGCATCGCCCGCATGGCGGCCTAAAATCCAAAACACCCATCAGTCGCCTCGCATTGTCCGAGGACAACCTGTTGAGGCTCCACAGCTAGAGCAGTTCAGCGTTTGGTCGAATCGCTGAACTGCTCCAGCTGTTTGTCTTTGACGCAATTCCGGACGGAAAACCGTTACACACTTTTCCTGGAATTGCTCTAGTCGGGGCGGCCGACAATCTAGAGTTGGTCTCAGGCCGGGACTTCGACGATTGCCGTCAGGAAGCCGGCGAGATCGTCGGTGACGAAATCCACGTCGTCCTCATTCGCCGGATCGCGCTCCCAGATCTCCGAGAAGGTCGGCTCGAAATTGCGCGGCACAACCAGCACGGTCGTCATGCCGAGCGATTTCGGCACCGAGAGGTTGCGCGCCAGATCCTCGAACATCACCGCATTGTGGCCGGTGACGGAATGCAGCTCGGCGAACCTTTCATAGGTCTGGCGCGCCGGCTTGGGGTTAAGCCCTGCCGCGACGATGTCGAAGATGGCGTCGAAATGGTCCAACACGCCGAGCTGGCGCGCGGCGCGCTCGGCATGCCTGCGGTCGCCGTTGGTGAAAATGAACTTGCGGCCCGGCAACTGCCGGATCGCCGCGCCCAGCACCGGATCGGGCACCAGCCAGGAATAGTCGATGTCGTGCACCTTCTCGAGGAAGTCGTCGGGGTCGATGCCGTGGCGCGCCATCAGCCCGTTCAGCGTCGTGCCATATTCCTGGTAGAGCTCTTTCTGCAGCTTGCGCGCCTCTTCCCGCGACAGGGTCAGCAGCTCGCTGACATAGGCGGTCATCTTCACGTCGATCTGCGCGAACAGATTCGAATGATGCGGATAAAGCGTGTTGTCGAGGTCGAACACCCAATCCGTGACATGGGCAAATCGCGAGGGGTCGGGTGTCGTTGTCATGACTTCCTTATGGCATGCGGACGCGGACTTTATCCACAACTTCTGCGCGTCGCGCGTAGTGAAAATAGCCGCTCGCTTCAAATTTTAACCGTCCCGGAAAGGTCGCCTTCAGCGCTTGCTGGCACAGAGGCATTCCGTCGGGAGTCAGCGATGAATCGCATAATTTTGAAGTCCGCAGTCGTCGCGTTCGCTTCGGTCGCCGTCTCGCTTTTGTTGACGCTGGTTGTGGTCCCGGCCATGGGCTTTCCGGTCAGCCGCACCGTCTGGCTGACGGCCACGGTTTGCCCGTTGATGCTCGCCTGGATCGCCAGCGCTGGCACCTTCTGGCAAAGCGACCGCCTGAAGAACGCGCATCGCGAGCTCGCCCGCGCGCATGCGCAGCTCGCCGCGGCCCACAGGCGCCTGTCGGAGAAGGCCAGCCGCGACGACATGACCGGCATGCTCAACCGCGAGACCTTCTTCGCCGCGCTCGACGGCTCCCGCCGCAAGGCCGATCGCGGCGCGCTGCTGATCATCGACGCCGATCACTTCAAGACCATCAACGACAATTACGGTCACCTGACCGGCGACGATGCGCTGCTTCTGATCGCCGGCGCCATCGAGCGGGGCGTGCGCAGCGGCGACGTGCTCGGCCGCATCGGCGGCGAGGAGTTCGCCGCCTTCCTTATCGGCGCCACCGAGCCGGAAGCGAGGCGTGTGGCCGAGCGTATCCGCCGCGAGGTGGAACTGATCCGCTTCCGTCCGATAGACGAGCGGACCGTGCCGTTGACCGTCTCGATCGGCGGCATCACCTGCGGCGAGAACGCCACCGTGTCGGAACTGATGCGCGCCGCCGACCGCAGGCTCTACGAGGCAAAGCACCGCGGCCGCAACCTTTCCATTCTCGATCGCGACATTTCGGAAGCCGCCTGAGGCCTGGGCGGGCGTTAGCAAATTCCTAACCCTTTCCAAATTCAACCGCGGCGATTGCGCGGTTGTAACGACGTCTTCATCTAGACTTGGCATGGAATTGGCTTCTCCGGCGGCATGTGTGCCGTCCAGGAACGGCATGCGTGTATCGAGCCCATCGAAAGACGTGTCATGACCCATTTCATCAAGATGTCGCGCCGCACGATCGTGCAGGCACTGATCGCGCTGCCCGCGCTGTCGCTGTTCCGCAACCAGCCGGCCGTCCCTGGCCTTGGCCTTGGCCTTGGCCTTGGCCTTGGCCTTGGCGAGATCGCCCCCGATGAGATCATCGAGGTCAACGGCTGGATCCTGAAGCGGGGCGATCTCGCATGATCTTCGACAGCTACGAGGCCTATAGGCAGGCGGGGTTCAAACCCAAGGTCTGCATCCTCGGCTCCGGCCCGGCCGGCACCACGATCGCCAGGAAACTGGGCGCCGCCGGCATTCCGGTGGTCGTTCTGGAGGCCGGCTCGCGCGAATTCAGCGACGAGTCGCAGGATTTCTATCGCGGCGCTACGGTCGGCGATTTCTATTTCGATCTCGACATCACCAGGCTGCGCTTCATGGGCGGCTCTTCCAACCACTGGGCCGGCTGGTGCCGCGTGCTCGACAGCCAGGATTTCGAGCCCAAGGCATGGGCGCCGGACACCGGCTGGCCGATCAGCCGCGCCGATATCGAACCTTATCTGCCCGAAGTCCGCGATATTCTCGAGCTTCCCGACTTCCGGCCCGATGTCCCAATCTCGGACGACATCCGCTGGGTGCAGCTGATCAAGAGCGGCGCCGTGCGCTTTGCCGAGAAATTCGCCGACGAGCTCGACCGGAGCAAGACCATCGCCGTCGTGCTCAACACCTACGCAACCGAGCTCGCCGGCGACGGCAAGCGAGTGACCGGCGCCAAATTGTGGTCGAACGGCCAGGACGCCGGCACCTTCACGGCGGATTACTTCATCACTTGCACCGGCGGGTTGGAGAACTCCAAGCTGCTTTTGTGGTCGAACCGGCGCTCGAATGGCGGTGTCGTGCCGAACGCCGCAGCGCTCGGCCGCTATTGGATGGAGCACCCGACCTTCGAGGGCGGCAATGCCATCCTCGCCAGCTACGGCGAGTTCGAGGTCGACGCCTCGAACGAAGCCTTCTTCTCGCCCACGCTCGCCGCGATGGAGCGGCTGCAGATCCTGAATTTCGGCATCAGGCTGATCGAGATGCCCTACCCGAATGTCAAACGGCTGATCGCGGACCTGGCCTGCACCGCGCCCAATATGGCGGAATGGATGTCGGACCAGCTCAGCCAGCGCCTGCGTTGCGCCACCCAGCTCTACGTCGCTTGGGAACAGGCGCCGCTCGCCTCGAACCAGATCGAGCTGTCGAAGATCGATGTCGACCACGCCGGCGTGCCGCGCATCGAGCTGCACTGGAAGAAGTCGCCGCTCGAGCGCCGCACCTTGCTGGAGGGCTTGCGGCTCTTCGGCACCACCATGGCGCAGAAGAATCTCGGCCGCGTGCGCATCGCCGACTGGATCAGCAATGGCAGCGACTACCCGACGAACCAGGAGACGGCGGGCCACCACCATATGGGCGGCACCCGCATGGGCACCGATGTCCTGAAGAGCGTCGTCGACGCCAACTGCAAGGTGCACGGCATGGACAACCTCTATGTCGGCGGCTCCTCGGTGTTCTGCACGTCCGGGCAGTGCAACCCGACGACCACCATCACCGCGCTTGCCTGCCGGCTGGGCGATCACCTCAGCAAGGTGATCACGGTCTGAGTTCCCCGAAAAGCAGGCGGCGCCGGCGCCTGGAATGGCAACCCGGCGCCGCCCTGGCGCGCCTTTTGGGAAGTTCGAACTGGCGACCGTGCTGCGCTTCATCAACGCCGCGCTCGACCTGCAGAGCGAGCAGTTGGCGAGGCTCAAGGCCGAACCGGCTGCCGCCGGCTGACGCCCATGAACCCAGAGCGGTCCAGTCGCTTTGTCGGCGACCGAACCGCTCTGACGGCCGGCTGGGCGAAAGCCGGACCTTTGGCGCACGCCGTGCCGAAAACGGTTCAGGCGCCGCGCTTTTGTTCGATGGTCTAGAGCGCTTCATCGTTTCACAGAAACGCTGGTGCGCTCTAAGTATTTGTTTTGACGCAATTCCGGACGGAAAACCGCTGCGCACTTTTCCTGGAATTGCTCTAGATCAGGATGACGATTGGTTGAATCGTCATCCTGATCTAACCCCTTGTTGTAGCGTGATCTTTTCCGAAAACCGGTTCCCACTTTTCGGGATCATGCTCTAAACCGTGGCCGGGTCGAGCGCCGGCTGACCCTTGAACCGTGCGACGATGCCGGCGAGATCGCCGCTGGCGAAGGCATCGCGCAGCGCGTCGAAAGACGGCAGCACGAAATAGGCGCGCTGGAACTTGTCGATCTCATAGCCGGTGCGCATCACCGTCTCGAGGTCGAACGGCACGTGGTGGGCATCCTTGCTTTCGACCGCGAACTGCAGCTCGGTGAAGGACGACATCAGCCCGGCGCCGAAGGCTTTCAGCGGCTGGCCGGCTTCCTGGATGAGGCCGTATTCGGCGCTGTACCAATAGAGCCGGGTGATCATCTCGTCGCCGCCGAGCGCGATCATGTCCTCGGCCTTCGCGCCGTACATCTGCATGAAATCGGCAAACACCGGCTGCGTCAGGATCGGCACATGGCCGAAGAAGTCGTGAAACATGTCAGGCTCGACGATGTAGTCGAGCTCCTGCCTCGTCCGCAGCCAGTTGGTGACCGGGAAGCGGCGGTTGGCCAAGTGGTCGAAGAACGGCCCGGCAGGGATCAAGCCCGGCACCGCCACGATCTCCCAGCCGGTCAGCCTGCGCAGTTTTTCGCTGATGGCGTCGAAATCCGGAATTTTGTCGAGCAGGCCGAGCGTTGCGACGCCGTCGAGATAGGAACGGTGCGCGAGCCTCTGCGTCAGCTTCGTCTGGCGGTCGCAGAGCGTGCGCCACACCGCCTGCTCCTCGACCGAATAGTTGTACCCTTGAGCCACCGTGAAATCGGCGCGGCAAACCGAATAATCGCCGCGAAGGCCCTGCGCGGCGCATTCGCGGGCATAGTCGGCAACGCTGATCGTCATTTTTTCCTCCTCAAGATCGTGATCCGCGGATCGTGGGCACATCGTAGCCGCGGCTGGCGAGGCAAATCAGCCTTGTTTGTAGCCAAATGACCAGTTTTGAGGTAAGCTTCGCTCGAAACCGTAGATCGGGGAGTGAAAATGCCTCAATTGGATGAGTTCGAGATAAAAATGCTCGACATCTTGCAGCGCGATGGACGAATGCCCGTGTCGGAACTGGCGCAGGAGATCGGCCTGTCGACCACGCCCTGCGCGCGGCGCTTCGAAGCGCTGCAGGGCGCCGGCATCATCAAGGGTTTCGCCGCCATGCTCAGCCGGCGCGCGCTCGGCCTGACGGTCGAGGTGTTCATCCAGGTGCGGCTGGTGAGCCACAGCGACGGCTCGCCGGAAAGCTTCATCGCCGCCGTGCAGCGCATGGACGAGGTCTCGTCGTGCTGGACGATGACCGGCGACCACGATTTCCTGCTGCATGTGATGGTGCCGTCGGTGGACGATCTCAACGCCTTCGTCATGCACCGGATGATGCGGCTGCCCGGGGTGCGCGACGTCCACACCCAGCTCGTGCTGCAGAACATCAAAGGGCCTGGCCATGTGCCGCTCAGCCATCTGCGGCGTTAGATTATGTCCGCAACCGGGTTCCCCTGCGGAAAGGAACCCGACAAGACACTGGATCAAAATGCAAATCTGGAGTGTCCGTCCGGCACCGGCCGAAATTAAGACTATCCAATGTTAAGAAAAGACATGCCTGGAGATTTGCGATAGCATAAATCTTACAGGTGTCTTCTCTCGCGCGCCGGAGGAAAGCTTGATCCCCTGCATTGTCCGGCAACTCCAGACTGCTGCATGGAACCCTTGACCGGTCGCGGTGCCGAGGCGGTGGCGCAATCCGTTTACCGCCGGTTAGCAACATTAGTGTCTTATAATGGATCAGGCTTGCCTTCGTCCTTCCGTGAGGACTTGACGGACTTCGTTTGCTCGAGCCGTTGATGCGGAGGATGATCGCCAAGGAGCGTTGCATGCAATTGACGGAGGATGTGGCTCAGAGGGTCACCGAAGCGATTTCACGCCCGTCGTGGAAATCGGCCGATCCGATGCTTTTCGCGATGCTTCTGCAGAAGAACGCGGACCAGAATCGCAAGGTCGTGCGCTGGGGCATAGCGGCGGCCGTGGTGAGCTACATATCCTACGGCGCCTTCGACTTGTTTCTTTTCCCGGACGTTGCGGACCGGCTGATCCTGACGCGCCTGACGTTGGGGCTAACCTTTCTGGTGCTTGTCGAACTCGTTGCCCGACGCGGTTTTGCCGTCACCACGCTGCACTACGTTGCCGCCTTGGCGATCGTGACGGGCGCGATCGGGTGGCTGCTGTCGGCGCTCGGCACGACGCATCAGGCGGCGCTGTCCCATTTCATCATCTTCGGCACTGTTTTCATTCTCGGCGCCAACCTCTTCTTCAATTTCCGGCTATGGCTCTCGGCTCTGTCGTCCGCGACCGTAACAGTCGCCTTCTCGGGCGCCACGCTGTTCTTCCTTCAAGCCGACCTTGCCACCCGCCTGGTGCTTGCCACCTACTTCGCGAATTGCCTTGTCTTGTCGCTCTATCTTTCGTGGCGCCTAAGCATGGAGCGCTACCACACCTTCCTGCATGCGCTCCAGGCGCAGATCCAGGAGCAGGTCGCCATCGAGAACGGTCAAAAGCTCATCGAGATCGCCGATACGGATCCGCTTACCGGACTCAAGAACCGCAGGGCGATCACGCGGGAATTCGCGGAGTTGTGCAAGGAATGGGCCAAAGACAATGACGAAATAGGCGTCATTCTCATGGATGTCGACTACTTCAAGCGGTTCAACGACCGGCTCGGACATCAGGCCGGCGACGACTGCCTGATCGAACTCGCCCGTGCCTTCGACGAAACGGCGGCTTCCAACCACGCCATCGCGGGACGCTATGGCGGCGAGGAATTCGTCGTGCTGTGCAAGGTCGCCGGACGGGATCACCTGCGTGAGGTAACGCATCAATTTTGCCGGGCCGTCGAGGATCTGAAAATCTCCCATCCAGACCGGGACGACAAGCTCGACATCGTCACCATCAGCGCCGGCGCGTCGTTGACGCGCGCCGAGCAAAGCATAGAGCTTCGTATCCTGCTGCAGGAGGCCGACCGCGCGCTCTATGCCTCCAAATTTTCGGGTCGCGCGACCTTCACGATCTATGACGCCCAGGCCATCGACCAGAAGCGCGCCAGCCAGAATCTTTCAGAACTGCTCAAGCATGCCGTTTCGGAGGGACTTGTCTCCGTGGTCTATCAGCCGATCTGCGACGCGACATCCGGCCAGGTGCTTGGCCATGAGTCGCTGATGCGGCTGCGCGACTTCGACGGCAGCGTGATCAGCCCGTCCGTATTCATACCCGTGGCCGAGCAGACCGGCGGGATCGAGGAACTTGGGCTGTGGCTGATCGACCGGGCCTGCGGCGACATGGTCGAGCATGGGCTGGGGGCGGTCGTTTCCGCGAACGTATCGGTCGTTCAGCTCAAGGCTCCGAATTTCCCGCTGCACATCGCAGAGATCCTGGGCCGGCATGGCATGGCGCCTCATAAGCTGGCGCTCGAGGTCACCGAGGGCAGCGACATTTCCCTGGAGGCACAGGCCGCCAGAAGCATCGAACAGCTTCGGGCCCTTGGCGTGCAAATCTGGCTGGATGATTTCGGAACCGGATTTGCGGGTCTGGCATGGCTGCGTCGTTTCAAGTTCGACGTCGTCAAGATCGATCGGAGTTTCCTGCATGATTGCCAGACGGTTCGCGGCCTGAGCCTGTTGCAGGACATGGTCAGGCTTCTGCGCAATCTGGGCCACACGGTCCTTGTCGAGGGCGTCGAGACGAAAGAGCAGCAGAATCTGCTCCAGCACATGGGCATTCAGTCGATCCAGGGCTTCCTCACCGGGCGCCCCGTTCCGATCGAGGAGATCGTGCAGTCCAGGCGGGAACTCGTCGCCTAGGGCAATTCCACGAAAGTCGGGCCGTGAACGGCCCGACTGGAAATCAAAATGGATTTTGAAGTGGCCGCTCTCGCCTATGCCGGCGCTCCGAGATCCCCGCGCTTGCGGATCTTGCCGTAAACGATGTTCCTGTTCGATCCGTAATAGACCTCGGCCTCGACGCGGTTCTTGTCCACCGCGGCATTGATGATATCCCACATGTCGCTCGCCGAACGCAGGATGAGCGGCCAGTCCATGAAGGTCTCCATGTAGCCGTCGGTGGTGATCTCGTCGCTGAAATTGGCGAAGAGGAATTCGCCGTCCGGCTTGACCAGTTCCATGGCTCGCTGCAGCAGCCGTGCACCGACAGGGAGCGGCAGGTAGTCGTACAAGCCGGATGCATAGACGAGATCGAAAGTGCCAAGCGGGTAGGCGCGCCGCAAGAGGCCGCGCACGGAGCCGTCTATGGCTTCCACTGCCGTGCTGGCAAGGTCGCGGTTGACGGTGCCGACGCTCACCGGGTCCTGGTCGAGACCGATCCAGCGCTTCAATCTTTTCCCTGCGAGCGCCTTTGAGAGCTCGGCTTCCCGCAAATGGCCGCAGGCGATCGCCAACACCTCGGCATCCTCAACCCGCGCAGCCGTTTCGTCGACCGTCCTGGCCAGGATCTCGCGACGCTCGCGCCCCGCCACCGAACTCGCCGCCTCGCTCGTATAGGCAAATATCTCGCGGCCAAGTTCGCTCGAGGATGCCACGATCTCGTCGGCGCTCGAGTGCTTGTAGTAGATGTCCAGCAGCGTCGCGTCGCCCGAATAGCCGCGCGGCTTTTCGAAGGACCAGCGCGTGAACGGATCCTGTTTCAGGTACGCCGCCACACGGTGTTGTTGAGCCAGCGGGATCAACTCCTGCCAAACAGCAGGGGCGACGTCGCGGCGCAGTTCATGCAATCGACCGGCCAGGCGTTCGACTATTTGCCCCGCAGGCTCCTGGCGCGTGAAAGCCTGGTGGGCAAGGTCCAGCACGAGGGCGAGCTGGGCTGCCCGCGCCCTAAGCTCGACGGCGTCGACCGTCTCCGCGGACGCCGCCTTATGCTTCTTGATCAACGTCGACGTGATGAGGCTCGCCTCATCAATTTTCAAATCAGGATTCAACGCCATATGGGCATTCCTTGTGGTCCCCCACCGACGATTATAAATGCTTAGAGTTTTAATAAAAGTTTAGGACAGACTGCATTAGTGATAGCTGAAATACGGTTCTGCGAAGGTTTCAACCGACGAGAGCCGCGGCGCGATCGACATGCGGGGGTGCGTACGACCTCAGCACCTTCGCTATGCACTGGCTGCGCCGTTTCCCGGCATGCGCGACGTTAGGGTGCGCCCATCAAATCTGTGGGAAAGCTGCATCGAAATTGCTGAACCGCGCCAAGGCGGCTTCGACATCGGCGGCTAGCACCGGCCTACCGACAAGGAGGTCCGCCATGAACATCGTGCTGGTCAACCCGCCACATACGGCCATCGGCAGCCGCGTGCCTGACGATCATCTGCCGCCTCTCGGGTTGCTGGCGATCGGCGGTCCGCTGCTCGATGCCGGCCACCTGGTGCGCCTGGTCGACGCCGAGTTCGGGCCGATGCCGCTTTCCGTGCTCGTTGATGACGCCCTGAGCGGCAATCCGGATTTCGTCCTCATCGGCCATTCCGGCTCGACCTCGGCGCACCCGACGGCGTTGCGGATCGCTGAGATGATCAAGGCCTGCGCGCCCGAGGTCATCATCGTTTATGGGGGTGTCTTCCCGACCTATCACTGGCGCGACGTGCTGGCCGCAACGAACGTCTTCGACTTTATCGTCCGCGGCGAGGGCGAGGCGACTGCGGTGGCGCTGGTCGAAGCGCTGGAACGGCGCCTGCCGTTGTCGGGCGTCGCCGGCATCGCCTATCGCGACGATCTCGGCCGTCCCTTCGCCACGCCGGCGGCGATGACCATTGCCGACCTCGACGCCCATCGCGTCGGCTGGGAGCTGATCGACCATCGCCGCTACAGCTATTGGGGCGGCAAGCGCGCCGTGGTCATGCAGTTCTCGCGCGGCTGCCCGCATTTGTGCAACTATTGCGGCCAGCGCGGATTCTGGACGCGTTGGCGGCACCGCGACCCGGTCAAGTTCGCGAAAGAGATCGCCAGGCTGTATCGTGAGCATGGCGTCGAGCTCGTCAACCTTGCCGACGAGAACCCCACCTCCTCCAAGAAAGCCTGGCGCGCCTTTCTCGACGCCATGATCGTTGAAGACGTGCCGGTGCTGATCGTCGGCTCGACCCGCGCCGACGACATCGTGCGCGATGCCGATATCCTGCACCTCTATCGCAAGGCCGGCGTCATCCGCTGGCTGCTCGGCATGGAGAACACCGACGAGGAGACGCTTTCCTTGATCCGCAAGGGCGGCAGCGCCAAGTCCGATCGCGAGGCGATCCGGCTGCTGCGGCAGCATGGCATCCTGTCGATGGCGACCTGGGTCGCCGGCTTCGAGGACGAAGGTTTTCGCGATTTGTGGCGCGGCTTTCGCCAGCTCATCGCCTATGACCCGGACCAGATCCAGGCTCTCTATGTGACGCCGCATCGCTGGACGCCGTTCTTCCGCATCGCCCGAGACCGCAAGGTGATCCAGAAGGACGTCCGCCTCTGGGATTACAAGCACCAGGTGCTGCATATGACCCGGCTGAAACCCTGGATGCTGTTCTTCGCCGTCAAGCTGATCGAGCTTGCCGTGCAGTCGCGGCCGAAGGCGTTGGCGCGCATCCTGTTCCATCCCGATCCCGAGCAGCGCCATTCGATGCGCTGGTACACGAAGATGGGGCGCCGCGTCTGGTTTCGCGAAGTCTGGGGTTTCCTAGTGCGCGACCGCCGCGTCAAGGACGGACCGACGCTCGCCGAATTCTGGGGCGCGCCGCAGGACGCCGAAGAGGAATCGATGATCTTTCGGCACCCGAGGCGAAAGCCGGTACTGCCGACTGTCGTGCGCAGCGAAGCACCCGATCGGAAAAGATTAGCCGGCTGATGAACTGTTACGGAACGATCAGCGTGCCGGCGCCGTGCTCGGTGAAGAGCTCGAGCAGCACCGAATGCGGCGTCTTGCCGTTGAGGATGACGACGCCTTCGACACCGCGCTCGATCGCCTCGATGCAGGTCTCGACTTTCGGGATCATACCGCCCGACACCGTGCCGTCCTTGATCAGCGCCTTGGCTTCGGCGACCGTCAGTTCGTCGATCAGCTTCTTGTTCTTGTCGAGCACGCCGGGCACGTCGGTGAGGAAGAGCAGGCGCGAGGCGCGGCAGGCGCCGGCAATGGCGCCGGCAAAGGTATCGGCATTGATGTTGTAGGTATGGCCGTCGCGGCCGGGCGCCACCGGCGCCAGCACCGGGATCATCTCCGAGCGCGCCAGAAGGTCGAGCAGCGTGCGGTCGACCTCGACCGGCTCGCCGACAAAGCCCAAATCCAGCACCCGCTCGATGTTGGAGTCCGGGTCGATCATGGTCTTGCGCGCCTTTTCGGCGAACACCATGTTGCCGTCCTTGCCGCAGAGGCCGATCGCCCATTCGCCCTCGGCGTTGATCAGTGCCACGATCTCCTTGTTGATCGAGCCGGCCAGCACCATCTCGACGATCTCGACCGTCTTCTGATCGGTGACGCGCAAGCCGCCCTCGAACTTGGATTCGATGCCCATCTTGTTGAGCATGGCGCCGATCTGCGGCCCGCCGCCGTGGACGACGATCGGGTTGACCCCGGATTGCTTCAGGAGCGCGATGTCGCGGGCGAAGGCCTTGCCGAGCTCGTTGTCGCCCATGGCGTGGCCGCCATACTTCACCACCACGGTCTTGTTCTCGTAGCGCTGCATGTAGGGCAGCGCTCTGGAGAGCAGCGCGGCCTGCATTTCAGCGGTGGCGGCGATGTCCGTCATCGATGTCGATCCCAGCTAGAGCATGTCTCCCGAAAGTGGGAGCCGGTTTCGGGGCAAAGACATGCTTAAGATCAAAGGACTAAAGCATGTCGCGTGAATCCTCTTTCACGCGACGTGCTTTAGCATGAATGGCGGCGTCTTAGCGGGAATTGCCCCAGGCCGCAAACGGCTTTGCGGTCACAATGATGAAATCACGCCTGTCCTTAAACCGGTGTCTTGAGCGGCGCGCGCCGCTGCAGCCATCCGGAGAGCTTCTCCATCTGTGCGGCGAAGGACAAAAGCGTCTCTTCGTCGCCCGGCCGCCCCGCGGCCTGGACGCCGAGCGGCAGGCCGCCCGCCGTGACATGGACCGGCAGCGCGATCGAAGGCTGGCCGCTGACATTGTGGATCGCCGGCCAATGGGTGAACCACAGGCTCTTGTCCATCAGCTGGCCGAAAATTGATTTGATCCTGAGCAGCCCGGTGAGGTGCAGTTTGTCGAGCAGGTTTTCGATGAGCTCGTCGGCGCCCTTCGGGTCCATCGCGCCGCAGGCGAGCGGCGGGTGCGCGATGATCGGCATCAGCACGGCGTCGAAGCGCGCGGTCTCCTCGATCATCCGCCGCGCGGTGGCGTTGAGCCGCTGCACCGCGTCATAGACTTCGCCAGCCGACAGCATTTCGCCGAGGCGGCCGAGCACGCGCGTCGCGCGCTCGACCTCGCTGGTGACGGGTCGGCCGACGCGCAGCGCCTCGGCCCGCATCATGCCCGCAACCGCCGAGGCGACGCTCTTGCAGAAATCGGCCATGAACTCGCGGCCGATATAGGGCAGGTCGATCTCTTCCACCGTGTGCCCGCCCTCGCGCGCCAGCGCCACTGCCGTGTCCAGCGCGGCAATCGTCTCGGCCGAGATCGGCAGGCCGAGCGGCGACCTGCGGTAGACGGCGAGGCTGAGCCTGCCGGGATCGCGCGCGGCGGCAGCCGCAAACGTGCCCTTCGGCTCCCGGGCCGCATAGGGCGACAGCGAATCGGCGCCATGGGTCAGGTCGAGCAGAAGCGCTGAGTCGCGCACCGAGCGGCTGACGGCGTGGTCGACGACCATGCCGTACCAGCTCTCGCTGACCAGCGGCGTCAGCGGCACGCGGCCGCGCGAGGTCTTCAAGCCGACGAGGCCGCTGCAGGCCGAAGGCACGCGGATCGAACCGCCGCCGTCGGAAGCGTGCGCGGCCGGCACCACGCCCGCCGCCACGAGCGCGGCTGAACCGCCCGACGAGCCGCCGGTGGTGTGGCCGGTATTCCAGGGATTGCGGGTGATGCCGAAGCGCGCCGATTCCGTCATCAGCCTGAGCCCATGCTCGGGCGAGGTGCTGGTGGCGATCGGGATCAAGCCGGCGGCCAGATACCGTTCGACCATCACCGAGTTGAAATCCGCGGTGAAAGCCGGAATGCGGCTGCCGCCATAGATCGGCACGCCCTTGATGCCGATGCCGAGATCTTTCAGCGCGAAAGGTACGCCGGCGAGCGGCAGCTTGCGGTCCACGGTCTTTGCCAGTGTCCGCGCGGCATCATAGAGCGGCGTGGCGATTGCATTGATGTCGGGCCTTGTCGCCTCGGCGCGCGCGATCGCGGCGTCGACCAGCTCCTGCGGCGAGACGTCTCCCTTGTGCACGAGCTCGGCAAGTCCTGTCGCATCCTGTTCCCAAAGCACGCGTTCAATCGACATCGCCGCCCCCTCTTTTGCGCAAGGCTATCGCATGAAGCGGCAAATCGGAATCGGGATTCGACAGACTAGCGGCACGACAGTCTTTGGCGGACCAAGCGCCCGGCGCCCCGTTGCAAATAAATCGCAATCTTCTAATTTGCCCGCATGGGGCCTCAGGACATCAGCAAGCTGATCGTCCGGACTTCGATGAAGGACCGGGCTGCGTTCGATCTGCTGTACAAGCAGACCAGCGGGAAACTTTTCGGCGTCTGCCTTCGTGTATTGAGGGACAGGGGAGATGCGGAAGAAGCGCTGCAGGAGGTCTTCGTCAAGATCTGGACGAAGGCGGACCGCTTCGCGGTTTCCGATCTGAGCCCGATTTCCTGGCTGGTGGCGATTGCGCGCAACCATGCGATCGATCGCATCCGGGCGCGGCGCAGTCCTTCCGCCAACATCGACACCGCCCTCGACGTCGCCGATCCGACGCCGGGACCTGAGGCCATGGCTGTCGCGGGCGGCGAGACCGAGCGCATCCACCATTGCCTCGACGAATTGGAGAAAGACCGGGCCGCGGCGGTCCGGGGCGCCTATCTCAACGGCGAAAGCTATGCCGAGCTGGCGGAGCGCCACAAGGTTCCGCTGAACACGATGCGGACTTGGCTGCGGCGAAGCCTGCTCAAACTTAGAGAATGCCTGGAAAGATGACGCTGGCGGAAGACAACGGACCGGAACGCGGAGGCGACGACCTGCTCGCCGCCGAATACGTTCTCGGCGTTCTGGCGGCCGACGAACGCCAGATCGCGTCCCGCCGCATCGACACCGAGACGGCGTTTGCCCGCCTGGTCGACGCCTGGGAGGTCCACTTCGCGCCGATGGCGGCGGCCTATACCGCGGTCGAGCCTCCGGCATCGGTCAAGGCGGCGATCGACCGTCGGCTGTTTGCCTCTTCAGCCGCCACATCCGCCGCGCCCAGCGCCGGCCTGTGGTCGAGCCTTGCCTTCTGGCGCGGCCTTGCCGCCGCCGCGATTGCCGCCTTGGCCGTCTATGTCGCCCTGCCTTTCGTCAATCCGCCGGCGCCGCAGCCCGAGACCAGGCTGGTTGCATCGCTTGCCGCCGACAACAGCAACGTCAAATACCTCGCCGTCTATGATGCGGCCCGCCACGAGGTCGGCCTCTCGCTCGTTTCCGGTGAGCGCGGCTCCGGCAAGGACTTCGAGCTGTGGATGATCGAGGGCAAGAACGCGCCGGTCTCGATGGGCGTCATCCCCGCCGGCCAGACCGCGCGCATGGCGGTCACGCCGGCCGTCCAGCAGAAGCTGGCGCAGGGCGCCGTGCTCGCCGTCAGCCTCGAGCCGACCGGCGGATCGCCGACCGGCCAGCCGACCGGTCCCGTCGTCGCCGCGGGTGACCTGAAGGGCATCTGATAATTTCAAAGGTTAATCGAAGTCTACCTGCCGGTCATTTGTCGGCATGAGCGTCTTTCCACGCGTATGAATCGGAAATCTCTGAATTCTAACCGGCGAGAAAAAATCTTCGATGGCCGGTGAAACTAAGTTTTTGGGTCTCCCGTATTTCATCACGTTCCCACGAACGGGAAAACAACCCGAGGAGACTGACATCATGCGTAAACTCGCCACCCTTTTGCTTGCCTCGACGATCGGCCTTTCCGCGCTCGGCGCCGTTGCCTATGCCGCCAATCCGATGGTCGGCGGCGCGCCGATGTATGCCAAGAAGAACATCATCGAGAATGCCGTCAATTCCAAGGACCACACCACGCTGGTCGCCGCCGTCAAGGCCGCGGGCCTTGTCGACACGCTGCAGGGTGCCGGTCCGTTCACCGTCTTCGCCCCGACCAACGAGGCTTTTGCCGCGCTGCCTGCCGGCACGGTCGAGACGCTGCTCAAGCCCGAGAACAAGGACAAGCTGACCAAGATCCTCACCTGCCACGTCATCGCAGCCAAGGCGATGGCCGCCGACGTCGCCAAGATGGCCAAGGCCGACGGCGGCGCGCATGAGGTCAAGACCGTCGGCGGTTGCGCGCTGACGCTGAAGTCCGCAAAGGGCAAGGTCACCGTGACCGACGAGAACGGCAATGTCGCCCATGTCACGATCGCCGACGTGCGCCAGTCGAACGGCGTGATCCATGTCATCGACAAGGTTCTCTTGCCGAAGATGTAACGAAAGGCTTGCTGTCGACGAACAGGCAGTAGTTCCTTCTGACCGATCGCGTGGTTTGTCTGTGTGTTTCGCGGTCGGTAAGCGTCCGCTCCGCGCCGTGGCTTCGTCATCGGAGCCCGGTGCGGGGCGCCCGTCAGGGGGCGTCAACGGCCTTTTGATTTCCCGTGGGTCGCTGAATCTGGCAAATAGACAGCAGGAGACATGGTAATGAACCGTCGCGACTTTCTTTGGAGCGGCGCGGCCGCGACCGCCTTGATGATTGGCACCGGAGCGGCGTTGCGCATGGGCGGCGCGAAGCCGGCCCTGGCCGCCGAGACCTTCGAGGTCGTCAAGACCGATGCCGAATGGCACGCCATACTTTCCGACGCCGCCTTCGACGTGCTGCGCAAAGAGGGCACCGAATATCCGGGCACCAGCCCGCTGCTCAACGAGCACCGCAAGGGCATCTTCGCCTGCGCGGGCTGCGACCTGCCGGTCTATCCGTCGGAGACGAAATTCGATTCCGGCACCGGCTGGCCAAGCTTCTGGCAGGAGATCCCCAACGCCATCGGCAAGACCGAGGACCGCTCGCTCGGCATGACCCGCACCGAGGTGCACTGCCGCCGCTGCGGCGGCCATCTCGGCCATGTCTTCGACGACGGCCCGCCGCCCACCGGCCTGCGCCACTGCATCAACGGCGTGGCGCTGAGCTTCAAGCCGGCCGCGGCCTGAGGCACTTCAATCCTTCTTGAAAAGACATGACCCCGGAAATCGTCGCCGATTTCCGGGGTCACACGTTGAGGATGCCAGGCGGGGGTTCCGGCTCCTCAATGGCCTCCGCCGCCACCGCCGCCCTGCTGGGCCGGCTTGCTGATGAACAGCACGAAGAATCCGAGCGTGGCGAACAGCACCGTCAGCAACATGAACACGTCCATGAAGGAGAGCAGCGCCGCCTGCTGCTGCACCATTCCGGACAGTTTCGAGATCGCCGCGCTGGTCGCGTCGAGACCGGCGGTCTGCTCGAAATTCAGCGTCATGTTCTGCAGCTTCGTCTGCGCGGCCTCGCTGCCCCACTGCACGTGCTCGGAAAGCCGCGCATAGTGGAAGGCGTTGCGGTCGATCAGCACCGTGTTGATGATTGCCAGGCCGACGGCGCCGCCGAGGTTGCGGGTCAGGTTGAACAGGCCTGACGCATTCTTCAGCCGCTCCGGCGGCAAGGTGCCGAGCGCGATGTTGTTGATCGGCACCATGCACAGCATCATCGAGCAGCCGCGCAGGATCTGCGGGATGAGCAGCTCCCAGAAATCCCAGTCGGCGGTCAGGTGCGTCATCCACCAGGTGCCGGTGGCAAAGCCGAAGAAGCCGACCATCATCATCACCCGCAGATCCATCTTGCTCGACAGGATGCCGGAGATGGGCGCGGTGAAGAACATCGCCAGGCCGCTGACGAACAGCGCCTCGCCGATCATCATCGAATCGTAGCCGCGGATGCGTCCCAGGAACACCGGATAGAGATAGGTGAGCCCGTAGAGGCCGATGCCGACGACGAAGGAGAATAGCGAGCCGAAGGCGAAGTTGACGTTGCTGAAGGCCCTGAGGTCGACGATCGGCTCCTCGGCGGTGAAAACGCGCCAGAAGAATATGACCGCGCCGATGGTCATGATGATGGCGCAGGCGAACACCGCCGGCTCCTGCAGCCAGTCGTGGTTCGGGCCTTCCTCCAGCACATATTCCATGCAGCCGAGGAAGGCGGCCATGCCGACAAGGCCCCACCAGTCGAACTTTGAGAACAGCTTGAGGTTGGGCTTGTCGAAATCGATCAGCGCCCAGGCCGCCGTCGCCACCAGTACGCCCGGCACGACGTTGATCAGGAACAGCCAGTGCCAGGACATGGCGTGGCTGATATAGCCGCCGACCGTCGGGCCGATGGTCGGCGCCAGCGTCGCCACCAGGCCGATCATCGGCGAGACGACGGCGCGCCGCGACGGCGGGAAGATGGTGAAGGCGGCCGCGAAGACGCTCGGGATCATGCCGCCGCCGATGAAACCCTGGATGGCGCGGTAGACGATCATCTGGTCGATGTTGGTCGCGGTCGCGGCGAGCGCGCTGGCCGCGGTGAAGCCGGCGGCGGCGATCGTGAACAGGACGCGCGTCGACAGCATCCGGCTGAGGAAGCCCGACAGCGGGATCATGACCACCTCGGCGATCAGATAGGCGGTCTGCACCCACGGGATCTCGTCGGAGCTGGCGCTGAGGCCCGCCTGGATCTCGGCGAGCGATGCCGAGACGATCTGGATGTCGAGGATCGCCATGAACATGCCGAACACCATCGCCAGGAAGGCAATGACACGGCGCACCGGCATATGGTCGGCGGGCGCGGCGGCGGCCGGCCGTGCCGGCATTGATCCTGCGGTGATGGTTGCGGTTGCCATTTGATGGGCTTCCCTTCAGCAATTCCGGGAAACGCGTAGCGGTTTTCCGTCTAGAATTGCGTCAAAACAAATACCTGGCAGGCTGGGCGGCTCAGCGCTCAATCGGCCACTGAACCGCCCCCCCAAAAGTGCCTAGTTCGTCGTCGAGGCCGGCGCGGTGCGGCTGTCGGCGGCGACGACGACGCTCAAGCCGGCACGCAGCTTGCCGGTCTTCAGCACGTCCGCCGGCACGTCGATGCGGACCGGAACGCGCTGCACGACCTTGGTGAAGTTGCCGGTGGCGTTTTCCGGCGGCAGCAGCGAGAACACCGCGCCGGAGGCCGGCGCCAGCGACGAGACCGTGCCTTCGAATGTATGGCCGTCGATGGCATCGACCGTGATGCGGACCTTCTCACCGGGCACCAGCCGGCCAAGCTGCGTCTCCTTGAAGTTGCCGACGATGTAGAGCTTGTCCATCGGCACGACGACGGCGAGCTTCTGGCCGGGGCTGACGAGGTCGCCCTGCTCGACCGAGCGGTTGCCGACGACGCCGTCATAGGGCGCCTTGAGCACGGTGAAGGAAAGGTCGCGCTGGGCCTTGTCGCGGGTGAGCTGCAGCGAGGCGAGCGTGCTCGCCTGCTCCGCGCGCTGGGCCTCGAGCACGCCGATATTGGCCTGGGCCGCGGTGATCTGCGCGTCGGCGCCGGCAAGCGCGGCCTTGGCCTGGTCGAGCGCCGTCTGGGCGTCGTCGAGCTGCGCCTGCGTGCCGACATGCGTCTTGACCAGCTGCGCCGCGCGGGTCTGGGCGCGCGCCGCGTTGTCGGCAGCGGCCTGGTCGGCGATCTTCTGCGCCTCGGCCTGCGCCAGCGAGGCCTGGGCCGCCTTGGTCTGAGCGTCGATGCGGTCGAGCGTCTTGCTCAAGGTCGCGATCTGCGCCTCGGCCTGGGCAACGGCGATTTTGTAGTCGCCGTCGTCGATGACGAACAGCGGATCGCCGGCCTTCACCTGCTGATTCTCGCTCACCAGCACCTTATCCACATAACCGGAGATTTTTGGCGACACGAACGACATGTCGGCCTGGACATAGGCGTCGTCGGTGGAGATCATGAACCGGCCGTCGGTCCAATAGTTGTAGCCGTACCAGGAGCCGGCGCCGAGGAGGGCAAGCCCGATGATCGGCAGGAGGAAGGAACGGACAGAGCGCTTCTTCTTGGCCGGCGCTTCGACAAGCGCGACGGGAGCGACAGGAGCAGGCTGCAGAGGCACTTCCGGAGCCTCGGTCGACGGCTGGACCTTGGCGTTGGGAAACGTACGGACTTCGGCGGTGGCGGGCGCGTTCGAGGACATGGTAATCTCTCTGGAGTAAGTCAGTCAGACTGAACCGTTCGGTTCGAATTGGTGATTGACATAGCGTGTAAAGAGGCCCATATCAAGTGCAAATCGAACCGCTTGGTTCGAAATATTTCGTGAGGTGTGACTTTAATGGTCGAAACGACAGCGGACAGCGATCTGCTCGACCTGCGCAAAGGCCGTCCGGCGGCCGGGCAGGATCCGGTCAAGCGGGCCCAGATCATCGAAGGCGCGCGCCGCGTCTTCATCGACAAGGGCTTCGAGGCCGCCTCGATGAACGACATCACGCGCGAGGCCGGCGTCTCCAAGGGCACGATCTACGTCTATTTCGCCAACAAGGAAGAGCTGTTCGAGGCCCTCATCGAGGAAGAGCGCGGCACCATCTTCAAGAACATGTATGAGGTGCTCGACCATTTCGAGGACCTGCGCAAGACGCTGGTGAAGTTCGGCATGGTGCTCTCGGCCAAGATCACCTCGGCCAAGGTTATCCAGGCGCAGCGCACGGTGGTCGGGGCCTCCGACAGGATTCCCGAGCTTGGCGCGCGCTTCTACGAGCGCGGGCCGAAGCGCGGCCATGACAAGGTTATGGTCTTCCTCAATGAAGCCGTTGAGCGCGGCCTGCTTGCGATCGACGATGTCGACCTCGCCGCCTATCAGTTCACCGAGCTGTGCCTCGCCGGCCTCTTCCGCCAGTGCATCTTCTCCTATCGCACCAAGGCGCCGAGCCCGGCCGAGATCGAGCATGTCGTCCGCTCCGGCGTGAACGTCTTCCTGAAGGCCTATGGCACCGAGAAGCTTGCGGCCGAGGAGCGGGCGTCGGAACCGGCGTGACCGAACCCCTGACGGGCTGAAGGATCGCGACGCACTTTGACGCAAACGCCGGAATGCCGGCAGCGTCGTGACCGGTGCCGGTTAGACACGCCCTTCCAACTCAACTCGACCGTCGATCGGCTGCTTCGCGGAGCCTTTCGGAAGAGCTTGTTAACCATCGGTTCCTATGTCTCGGGACAGGTTTGTTCGATGAGTCTCGAGTATGACATCCATGCGTTTTTCCCGTGCCAATCCTTCCGGTGCTTCCACCTACGACAACGACGATTACCATCGTCCGGAGGGGGCGCGGGATCGCGGCGCGGCTTCGCCGCAGCAAGGGCAAACGGGGCAGGTCGTCACGCTGCGAACCCCTGTTGAGGGCGAATCGAACACCGGCTCCTTCGATCCGGCTGGCGGCGGCGAGTTCGGCCAACCGGCCTGGCAGCAATATTTCTTCCTCGCGCCCAATGTGCGGTTCACCCGCACGCCGGATTCCGATAAGCGGCCTGCGCCGCAACCGGATGATGAAGCGCCGGCCAAGGCGGCGACCGCCCCGCGTGATTCCATCCGCCCCGCGCCGTCAGCCCCTCAGGCCAACCCGGTCCGGGCGATTCCCGCTGCAGTCTCCACGGTGCCGCAGCAAGCCAGCGCCACGCGGCCGCAGGCCGTCACCGCGCAGGTACAAAAGCCGCAGCCGCAACCGCCGAAATTTCGCTGGTCCTATCTTTCCGACGATGCGTTTTTCGAGTTCAGCATGCCCTTGCTTGCCGAGCGCCTGGCGCGGGCTCACCTGACCGATCCGTCGCCATCGCCCGCCGCTCCCGCGACGGCGAAACCTGCCGCAGCGCAGCCGAACTCGTCCCGCCCTGCTGCCATCGGTGAGGCCACGTCGTTCTACCGCGTCATCGAATGGCGCGCGAATGGGCCGGCCGCGGGCCCTGCTTCGGTGACAGCGCCGGCCGACACGCCTGCCGCCCGGCCCGCTCCGGCGGAGGTCGAGCCGCGCGCCCCCGAAGCGGTGGCCGCGCCGGGTTCCGTTGCAAAGAGCGTACGGACCGCCAGGCCCGCGGCCTCCCTGCCTGTCGCCGGCAAGGTCGTGGTGCCGGCCGCCGCGACGGGCTACGCACTTCCTTCCGAGGACCTTTTGCAGATGCCGCCGGAGGGCCAGGGCTTCTACATGTCGCAGGAGCGGATGGAACAGAACGCCGACCTGCTCGAAAGCGTGCTGGAGGATTTCGGCGTCAAGGGCGAGATCATCCATGTCCGGCCGGGTCCGGTCGTCACGCTCTACGAGTTCGAGCCGGCGCCGGGCGTGAAATCCAGCCGCGTCATCGGGCTCGCCGACGACATCGCCCGCTCCATGTCGGCCGTCTCGGCACGCGTCGCCGTGGTGCCGGGCCGCAACGTCATCGGCATCGAGCTGCCCAACGAAACACGCGAGACGGTCTATTTCCGCGAGCTGATCGAATCGGCCGGCTTCCGCAACACGGCCTGCAAGCTGGCGCTCGGCCTCGGCAAGACGATCGGCGGCGAGCCGGTCATCGCCGACCTGGCCAAGATGCCCCATTTGCTGGTCGCGGGCACCACCGGCTCCGGCAAGTCGGTCGCCATCAACACCATGATCCTGTCGCTGCTCTACCGGATGAAGCCGGAGGAATGCCGCCTCATCATGGTCGACCCCAAGATGCTGGAACTGTCGGTCTATGACGGCATCCCGCATCTGCTCACGCCCGTCGTCACCGATTCCAAGAAGGCGGTCACGGCGCTCAAATGGGCGGTGCGCGAGATGGAGGAGCGCTACCGCAAGATGGCGCGCCTTAGCGTGCGCAACATCGACGGCTACAACCAGCGCGCGGCCACCGCCCGCGATAAGGGTGAGGTCGTGGTCATGCAGGTGCAGGTCGGCTTCGAGAAGGGCACGGGCGAGCCGCTGTTCGAGGAGCAGGAGATCGACCTCGCGCCGATGCCCTACATCGTCATCATCGTCGACGAGATGGCCGACCTGATGATGGTGGCCGGCAAGGAGATCGAAGGCGCCATCCAGCGGCTGGCGCAGATGGCGCGGGCCGCCGGCATCCACCTGATCATGGCGACGCAGCGCCCGTCGGTCGACGTCATCACCGGCACCATCAAGGCCAATTTCCCCACCCGCATCTCCTTCCAGGTGACGTCGAAGATCGACAGCCGCACGATCCTTGGCGAGCAAGGCGCCGAGCAGCTGCTCGGCCAGGGCGACATGCTGCACATGGCCGGCGGCGGGCGCATCGCGCGTGTGCATGGCCCCTTCGTCTCCGATCTCGAGGTCGAGCACGTCGTGGCGCATCTGAAGGCGCAAGGGCGTCCGGAATATCTCGATACGGTCACCGCCGACGAGGAAGAGGAGGAAGAGGCGGCCGACGCGGGTCCGGTCTTCGACAAGGGCTCGATCGACGCCGAGGATGGCGACGCCCTCTACGAGGAAGCCGTCAAGGTGGTCAAGCGCGACAAGAAATGCTCGACCTCCTACATCCAGCGCCGCCTCGGCATCGGCTACAACCGCGCCGCCTCGCTGGTCGAGCGCATGGAGAAGGAAGGCCTGGTCGGCGCTCCCAACCATGTCGGCAAGCGTGAAATCCTCGCCGGCCGGCGGGACCACGCGCCGGAACGCGACGAGACGGATTGAGCAGGGCAATCGAATACGAAATGCCCCACCCTTAAACCACAGGGGGAATCCCGGCGATCACGTTGACTGGCGGCAAAAACACCGGTGATTTTGGTCGGAAACAGCGGCGACATCGGTCCCCCTCGAGGCAGGGCAATCGCATATGGCGCTCCCCCTCTCCGTCTCGGCTTCGCCGAGCCACCTCTCCCCCGCCTTTGGCGGGGGCGAGGAACCCAAGCCTTCCAAGGCGCTACCTCAGCGATTGGCGTTTCCTCGCCCCCATGAAATGGGGGAGAGGTGGATCGGCGCGCAGCGCTGAGACGGAGCGGGGGCCAGCGCTGCCATGTGCGATTGCCTGCCCCTTGTGGGGGGGGTAGGGGTGGGGTAGGTGCCAAGCAACTTTTCCCATCCCATGTGAGATCGCCATGCGAGGCGCTTCAGCCGCCGTTCGCCACCAGCGCGATCGCCGCGCGCAGTTCGTCGAGCCCAACGGCCTTTTCCGATGACGTCGCCAGAACCGCAGGAAAGGCCGCCGGCCGCTTCTTGATCTTGGCCAACGTCTCCTCGATCAGCCTCGGCACGCCGGCCGCCTTGATCTTGTCGGTCTTGGTCAGCACGACCTGGTAGGAGACTGCCGCCTTGTCGAGCAGCGACAGCACCTCCTCGTCCTTGGCCTTGATGCCGTGGCGGGCATCGATCAGCACATAGACGCGCTTCAGCGTGACGCGTCCCTGCAGATATTCAAAGATCAGCTTCGTCCAGGCATCGACCTTGTCCTTCGGCGCGCTGGCATAGCCGTAGCCCGGCATGTCGACCAGCGCCATCGGCGGCAGGTCGGCGCCTTCGCCAGAAAAACCGTCCGGCACGAAATAGTTGAGCTCCTGCGTGCGCCCCGGCGTGTTGGAGGTGCGCGCCAGGCCCTTGTGGCCGACCAGCGCATTGATCAGCGAGGATTTGCCGACATTGGAGCGGCCGGCAAAGGCGATCTCCGGCGGCCCTTCCGGCGGCAGGAACTTCATCGACGGCACGCCGCGGATGAAAATCCAGGCGCGGGTGAACAGGTCGGTGTCGATCGTCGTTTTATCGGATGTCGTGTTTGGCGCGTTCAAACCGCGGCCTCCAGCTTGGAAATGTCGGCGCCACGGATGGCGTCGAGGTTGCGGCCGATCTTGTCGACCGGCCAGTCCCACCAGGCCGCCTTCAAAAGCCGCCGCACCGTGAACTCGTCGAAGCGCATCTTCACCACCCTGGCCGCGTTGCCGGCGACGATCGCATAGGGCGGCACGTCGTGCGTGACAACCGATTTCGCGGCGACGATCGCGCCATGGCCGATCTTCACGCCGGGCATGATCACCGCATCCATGCCGATCCAGACATCATTGCCGACGATCGTGTCGCCGCGGATCTCCTTGGACCAGGTCTGCGGGTCGAACCCTTCCTCCCAGCCATGGCCAAAAATGTCGAACGGATAGGTCGAGAAGCCGGACATGGCATGGTTGGCGCCGTTCATGATGAAGCGCGCGCCCTCGGCGATGGCGCAGAACTTGCCGATGATCAGCCTGTCGCCAATGAAGGCATAGTGGTGCAGCACGCATTTCTCGGCGAATTTGTCGGGACCGTCGGGATCGTCGTAATAGGTGAAGTCGCCGATCTCGATATTGGGCGCATTGACCAGTCCCTTCAGGAAGCCGACGCGCGGATGCATCGCGATTGGGTGCTTGATGTTGGGATTGGGTCCGGTCATGGGCTGCTCCATACGCCCTCGAAGCGAGAAGGAGCTTATAGGGCTGCTCAATGTCCCGGTCTACCGGAGCGCTGAATGGAACCGGGGTCCCGCCACGGGACCCCGGCCTGCCGGACGGCCTCCCAAACACCGGCGTCGTCGCGCCGGAAGCCGTCGCGGCCTTATTGGGGAGGACCGGGTAGCTACGAGACAAGGCGCGCTGGAGTTTCGCGCGGCGAAGCGCGTTCCGTAAGAAAGTTCGCGAGTTTCTGCGCGAAGGGCATTGGACGATAACAAAACCCCCGAAGGTTGTGTCCAACTTTCGGGGGTCAGTTCAGCGCCGGGGTTTTTGGTGTTCGGGTCGGGCGCCGGCTATTCCGCCGGCGATGGTTTCTTGCGGAACAGCGCCGCCAGATTGTCCCACAATTCGATCTTGGCACCCTGGCGCTTCATGATCACGCCCTGCTGCAGGATCGAGAGCAGGTTGTTCCAGGCCCAGTAGATGACGAGGCCCGCCGGGAAGCTGCCCATCATGAAGGTGAAGATCACCGGCATCCAGGTGAACACCGCGGCCTGCGTCGGGTCCGGCGGCGCCGGGTTCATGCGCATCTGCAGGAACATGGTGATGCCCATCACCACCGCCCAGGCGCCCATATGCGGCAGGAAAGCCGGCGGAGCGAAGGGCAGCAGGCCGAACAGGTTGAACAGCGAGGTCGGATCGGGCGCCGCAAGGTCGTGGACCCAGCCGAAGAACGGCGCATGCCGCATCTCGATGGTGATGTAGAGCACCTTGTAGAGCGAGAAGAAGACCGGGATCTGCAGCGCCACCGGCCAGCAGCCGGCCAGCGGATTGATCTTCTCCGTCTTGTAGAGCTCCATCATCGCCTGCTGCTGCTTCATCTTGTCGTCCGCGTATTTCTCGCGGATCTCCAGCATCTTCGGCTGCACCTTCTTCATGTTCGCCATCGACGCGTAGGACTTGTTGGCTAAAGGGAAGAAGATGGCCTTGACGATGACGGTGGTGGCGAGGATCGCCAGCCCGAAATTGCCGAAGAATTTGTAAAGCGTGTCGATCAGCCAGAACATCGGCTTGGTGATGAAGTGGAACCAGCCCCAGTCGATCAGGAGGTCGAAGCGCTTGATGTGGCGGTCTTCCTCATAGGCGTTGATCTTGGCGACTTCCTTGGCGCCGGCGAACACCTCGGTCTCGACGGTCGCCGACTTGCCGGCCTCGACATTGATCGCATCGGTCAGGAAATCGGACTGATAGCTATGGCTGTGCGGGCCGGCGTTGAAGTCGAAATAGGAATAGGTGGGCTGGAACGGCTGCTTCTCGGTCGGCACCAGCGTCACCGCCCAGTATTTGTCAGTGATGCCGAGCCAGCCGTCGGTCGACTTGCCGGGCTTGACCTGCTTGTCCTTTTCGATCGCCGCGTATTTGTGCTCCTGCAGCCCTTCGGTGCCGGTAAAGCCGATCAGGCCTTCATGCAGCACATAGGTGCTGGCCACCGCCGGCTTGTCGAAGCGAGTGACGCGGCCGTAGTTGAACAGTGAGACGGCGGCGCTGCCCGAATTCTGCACGGTGTCGGAGACCGTGAACATGTAGTCGTTGTCGACCGAGATGGTCCGTTTGAACGTCAGGCCCTTGTCGTTGGTGTAGGTCAGCGTCACCGGCGTCGAAGGCGTCAGGGTCGGATTGCCGTCGACGCTCCACACCGTATCCGCGCCGGGCACCGTTCCGGTCTTGTCGTTGCCGACGAAGCCGATCTCGGCGAAATAGCCGTTGGGCAGCGATGACGGGTTGAGCAGCTCGATCTCGGGCGAGTTCTTGTCGACCGTCTCGGTGTAGTGCTTGAGCTTCAGGTCGTCGAGGCGCGCGCCGGTCAGGTTGATCGAACCTTCGAGGCTCGGCGTGTCGATCTTGAGACGCTTCGTCGCGGCAATGGCCTGGTCGCGGCTGGCCGCGGTGACGGCTTCGCTGCCGGGCGCGGTTGGAATGGCGCCTGGAGCCGGAGCCGGCGTTCCGGCCGCGCCGGAATTGGCGGCACCGCCCGCTTCCTTCTTCTGCGCCTCGGCGCGCTGCTGCTCGATGCGTGCCGTCTCGCGCTGCTGCTCCATGCGCGGGTTCATGTAGAACACCTGCCACAGCGTCAGGATCAGCACCGACAACGCGATGGTGATGAAGAAATTGCGGTTGTTTTCCATCGAAAGCCTTGGCCTATCGTGTTCCGCGCAGCCGGCGGGAAAGCTCGGCCTTCAACTGGCCGAACGGAATGGCAAGCACGTCTTCGCGCCCGACGATGACATAGTCATTACCGGGCGCCATGTCATCGGCGGCATGCGTGCGCACGGCTTCTCTCAGCCGCCGCCGGACGCGGTTGCGCACCACGGCGTTGCCTACCTTCTTGGTGACGGTGTAGCCGACGCGTGGCGCGGAAACGTCGCCACGGTCGAGAACCTCGACGAGAAAAAGCCGCCCGCGGCGCTTCTCGCCGCCGCGCACAGCCAGGAAATCCGCGCGTTTCAGAAGCCGCCCGGGAATTTGTCCCTTTGGCTTGCCGGTTGCGGGCAACGATCTCGTCTTTCGTTCAGGCACTGAGCCGCTTGCGGCCGCGGTTGCGGCGGGCAGCAACGACGCCGCGACCACCCTTGGTGGCCATGCGGGCACGGAAACCATGCCGGCGCTTGCGGACGAGTTTGGACGGTTGGTAGGTACGCTTCATTTGTTTTAATACCGCGGCGTGCGGCCCTTCTTGATTCTGTCACTCTGTAACAGGAGCTTAGCCGGGCCGGTTTTAGGCGCGATCGAAACCGCGCCGGGACGAATGGCCCGAGCGTGAGCGGGCTTATAGAAAGAAGGTTTTTGGAAGTCAATCCGGCCCGTCCAGGAGCATTTTTTCACGGGGCCGAAGGCGAAATTGGCAAAAAAGCCGCAAATCGCATAATCTTGACCATTCAAGCCTTCGTGAAGACCACGTCATGACGAGTGAAGTCCTGTCCACGGATGAAAAAGCACGCCCGGAGACGGTGAGCTCGCCGCGCCGGGTGCCGCTGTCGCGCGGCCTGTCGACGAAGCTTCTTTTGCTCACCATCGTCTTCGTGCTGCTGGCCGAAATCCTGATCTTTCTGCCCTGGATCGCCAGCTACCGGGTGAACTGGCTGAAGGAGCGGCTGAGCACCGCCGCCGCCGTATCGATCGTCTTGTTGCAGGGCGAGCCCAACTCGCTGTCGCACACCGCCCAGAACGACGTGCTGATGGCGATCGGGGCCAAGGCGATTGCCGTGCGCGACGGTGGCGTCTCCCGGCTGCTGGTCGTGGCCGACATGCCGCCGAAGGTCGACGAGCATGTCGACATCGCCAATGTCGGCCTGGTCAACGGCATGACGGGCGCGCTGGAGACGCTGTTCGCCGGCGGCAACCGCATGCTGCGCGTCTTCGGCCCGGTCGGCGACAGCGACAAGGAATTCGAGCTGATCATGCCGGATCGCAGCCTGCGCAATGCGATGCTGCGCTATTCGCGCAACGTCGCCGTCGTCTCGCTGCTGATCTCGCTGTTCACCGCCATGCTCGTCTATGCGGCGATCGACCTGATCATGATCGGCCCGATCCGCACCATGACGCGCTCGATCCTGTCTTTCTCCGAGGCGCCCGACGATCCCGGCCGCATAATCTGCCCGACGGAGCGCGCCGATGAGATCGGCGTTGCCGAGCGCGAGCTGGCGCAAATGCAGGACCGGCTGCAGAAGATGCTCTCCGAGCAGAAGCATCTCGCCGACCTCGGTCTCGCCGTATCGAAGATCAATCACGACATGCGCAACATCCTGGCATCCGCGCAGCTGATGTCGGACCGCCTGCGCCAGGTGAAGGATCCGACCGTGCAGTCCTTCGCGCCGAAGCTTTTGCGCGCGCTCGACCGCGCCGTCGCCTATTCGGAGGGCGTGCTCGCCTATGGCCGCACGCAGGAACCGGCGCCGTCGCGGCGGCGCCTCAGGCTGCGCCAGCTGGTCGATGACGTGCACGGCCTGCTCGACATCGAGGAAGGCATCGAATTCATCAACGCCGTCGAGCTCACCTTCGAGGTCGATGCCGATTCCGACCAGCTCTTCCGCGTGCTCACCAATCTCTGCCGCAACGCGGTGCAGGCGATGGCCGCCGACACCGAAAGCGCGGTGGTGCGCCGCCTCGCCGTCTCGGCCGAGCGGCTTGGCAGCGTCAGCCGCATCATCGTCACCGACACCGGGCCCGGCCTGCCGCCCAAGGCGCGCGAGAACCTGTTCGCGGCCTTCCGCGGTTCGGCGCGCAGCGGCGGCACCGGCCTGGGTCTGGCGATCGCCTATGAACTGATCCGCGCCCATGGCGGCACGGTGGAATTGGTCGAATCGATCGGCGGCCGCACGGTCTTCGCCGTCACCATCCCCGACCAGCCGGTGCGGCTCGACCAGGCCCGCAACGGCCTGCGCCGTCCGGCTTGAGGGTTACCATCTTCGGTTCGGCCCGATCCGAGGTGCGACACACCTTGATCGCACCTGCGACAAAACTTTTGCCGGATCGGCTTGCTTTTCCGAAATTCAGTCGTTAGGGAACACTCCACATCGCGGCCGGCCGTCTCGACCGGATCGCGGGGCTTGTGTCACACACGGCCTGTTGCGCGCCCGTAGCTCAGCTGGATAGAGCACCAGACTACGAATCTGGGGGTCAGGAGTTCGAATCTCTTCGGGCGCGCCAACAATCTCAAAGGTTAGCGAAACCGCACCGTTTCAAATTGACGATCTGAAACGGTTTGAGCGATGGGACACGCCTGCGCTGCCGCCGCAGCGAACGCTCGGCGCTTTGTCTTCGCATGCGAATATCGATGAAGCGTGTCTTCGACGTCTGCTTCACGGCCCTTTGCGGACGTTCATCGTGTTTGTTCAAAGGTCCGCTTGGCGGGGGTCCTCTCAGTCCTCGAAATCAACCGACTCGTCACCGACCTGCGGGCCTCAGCGGTCACCGACTAGGCGGCCGCCGAGGCATGAACCGAGCGCATGAGGAATCTCCGCGATGTTTTCGAGACGGTCGCTCGACGTCTCGCTCATGCGGGCCTTTTGCAGAGCGGATGGAGTGTGGGCGCGGCGGCGGGAACTTTATGTGGCCGGGCGCACACCCGAGTATCTGATGTTCGAAGTAGACCTCGCGGCGCTTTGGACATCGGGCAAGCGCATGTCCACCCGTCGCAAGCCTCGCGCCAAGAGGGCCTCCTCGTGCGGATGCGCTCTTTTTGGGCACAGCGAGGGCCGGGCTCTATCCCGCCTGCCGACTCAGGAAGGTCAGCGTCTTCGCGTTAAACTCAGCGACGTTTTCGTAGATCGGGGCATGGGAGCAGTCTTCGAACACCACCAGTTCGCTGTTGGCAATGCCGCCGTTCAACGTATCCGCGAAACGAGCTCCGGTGACGAGATCGTATCGGCCGAAGGTGATCTGGGTCGGCGCCTTGATCTTGGCGAGCTGAGCCGCGGCATCGTGGGCAATGACTGCCTCGGATTGTTGCAGGAAGGCGGCAAGCGGCTGGGCCGGTCGGCCGCGCACGAAGGACGCGAGTGCCTCGATATGCTCGGGCTTTGACGCATAGAGCTCCGGTGTGAAGCACCAGGGAAAGATGCCTTGGATGATCATCTCGGTTACGCTGCCAAGGCCTTTGGCCATCGACTGCCAGCCTTGGACTACAATTTTCAGATAGGGGTCGGATTTCGCCCATGCGCTGTGGAGCGACAACGATTTCACCCGCGCGGGATGTTTGGCGGCGAGCCACATGCCGACAGCCGCCCCCAACGACAGTCCGGCGATGTGGACGCGATCCAACCCAATGGCGGCAATGAAGGCAGCAACATCGTCTGCAAAGAGCTCGGTCGAATAGGCTCCGGCCGGCTTGTCACTTTCGCCAACGCCGCGCGGATCGATCGAGATGCAGGTGAACTGCTTGGCGTAGTCTGCGACCTGAAACGCATAGCATGCATTGTCGGCAGCAAGGTAGGGGATCAGCAGTAGCGGATCGCCGGTGCCCTGCTGCTCATAGTTGATGGTGATGTTGTTGGCCTTGATCTTCGGCATGGCGTCTCCTCCCTTTTGGGAACACCGTATATGCGCGTTTGACCGAGGGGGCCGGGGCTTGGCGTGAGCTATCGCTTCCGACGCCGACGCCCCTGGGCGTAGCAGCCATTGTCTCACGACTCTCTGCTGCTGGCGAGCACTCGTTAACTCGGGTGGAACGAGATCGGCTCGGTCTCAGCGAGAACCTCTGCCCCGCCTTCGACATCGACGGCGAGGAGCAGCGTGCTTTCGAAGGCAAAGTCGGGTTGATGCGAAAGGACTATGGAAAATGTGCCAAAGCGCAACCACCCCCCGCGCTTAGCAGGAAGTCCTGTAAAGGGACCCAATTCTCCGACTCGATGAGTGGAGGCGGATGACTGCTCATGGCGCAAAGCGGACCCCTCGTGGCGTTAGCCCGACGATGGAGCCGAAGAGGCCTTCCGGCGGGCGATGGCGGACGCTTGGGTAGCATGAGCAACAGGGAACTCCTAACTTGTCGCTCATCCACCGCAACATTTGTCCGAGCTGGATATCGCGTAAGTGATTGAAATACAATGATAAAGTGTGAGCTGTGAACTACGAATCTGGGGGTCAGGAGTTCGAATCTCTTCGGGCGCGCCAGATTTCTGAAACCAAGCCAGCAGCGTTCGAGCCCAGTTCCGCCGCAACAGCGCCCTCCCAACCTCCGAGAATACTACTTCACCGGGCCACGTGTGATGGTCGTGAGTTCTGCGATCACGTCAAACGCCTTGATGCTCAACGTCGGGTCACCTTTCATCTCCGCAATAATTGGCCCGTCCAAGAAGGCGCGCACTGCGGCGTCATCGTCGAATAGGTAGATCCCGCCAGCTTCGCTTTGGGCCTCGTTTATGATCCAGACCTTCCAGCGCAGGCCAGGTATGTCCGCGATGGGCTGAGCATAGGGCAGGTTTTCTCTCTCATACCCGGCCCTCGGCCCGTTGAGCTTGTAGTTGATCTGAAGGATTTTGGCCGACATGTCTTTCCTCCCTTATTCTCTGTAGACGTTGCATGGCCACAAGCGACCCTCCATGCGTCCCTTGTTGAGTTCGCGCGGACGACCAAGAAAAGTGCCCGACACGCGCAGTGCGGTCCGGCCTAGTCTCCATGGTAACCACCGATGGTTGGGGTTGCTCGAATGACGATCACCATGACGGCAGAAGGCGGGCAGGTGCTAGAGCAGCTTCGGAAGTGATCCGCTTCAGATTGTGAACTGGCCTTAGACCTCCGCAAGGACTAACTTGCGGCACAGGAGTGGTCGGCCATGACGCGACGGCCTTACGGACTGATCTGCCCGATCTCGCTCGCCTGCGAGATCCTGGGACCGCGCTGGACGATCCAAATCCTGACCGAGCTCTGGAACGGATCGACCCGCTTCAACGACATTCGCAAGGGGGTGGGTAACATCTCGTCCGCCATCCTGTCGAAGCGGCTCAAGGAGATGGAAGCGTCGGGCCTGGTCGAGCGCGTCGAGGACAGGACGGCGGGCACGGTCGACTATTTCCGCACCGAGAAGTCGATCAAGCTCGAACCGGCGATGAACGCGCTGGCGGAATGGTCGCTATGCAACATCGAGGCCGAGATCGCGCTCAGCGGTGCGGATGCTTCGACCATCATGTGGGCCGTGCGACGAATGATCGACCTCTCTGAACTGCCGCGGCGGCGCGCCGTCATCCGCTTCCATTTCCGCGACGATCCCCCACCGAAGTATCCCCATTACTGGTTTGTGGTCGAGCCAGGCGCGGACTTGCCCGAGCTATGCTCACTCGACCCCCGCCGGGACGTCGACCTTTACGTCGAGACCGGCGTTGTTTCGCTAGGGGCCATCATCGAGGGCCGCTCCAGCATCGAGCGCGAGAAAGAAAGGGGCGGCCTTTTCCTGAGCGGCGATCCCGGCCTTGCCCGCAGCATGGACCGTTGGCTGCGACCCTCGGTCTATGCAGCGCTCGAGGGAATCGTCCAGCTTTCTTGAAAGCCATATGGCTTGCCTCAAAAAGCTATGGCGCAAACAACAGCATAGCGGTGCCCAGCTATCCCGGCATTCTCAACGATTTCTGCCAGGCGAACGCCATACCGGCGGTCTCGGCACGACCAGCCGCCTCACCGGGATGGAACCGCCATCGGCTGCGGCAGGCGGCTGATCCGGTGGAACGACCAAGGAAGGAGAGGGCAACGAAGAGCGCGGCAGCGCCGAAATCGAGCGCGACGGTCGCGGTGCCGGCCCAGGTAGCAAACTTGCCACCGATCGCCGGCCCAACCAGCATGCCGGCATAGTAGACGGTGTAGAACACCCCCATCCCGATCGATCGCGTCCTTTGATCGAGCCACCCGCGCCGGCAAGGATACCCAGTCTTTCGGGAGCTTCGCGACTTGCAATCTTTGGAATCGCCTCAGGGCTGGATCGCATAGACGCTGCAAGGCGCAGCAATTCCATGCAGTTCATGGTCCCCCAATCGATATAGTTTTTCGGATGTCTCCGCTGCGAAGTCTCCTGATATGAGGACGTCCCGGCCAAGCGACCGGCACAGTCCTTCAAGCCGACTGACGAGGTTGACCGCTCTCCCTATCGCGGTAAAGTCCAGTCTGTCAGCGGTGCCGATATTGCCCCAGAATATCTCGCCGACATGCAGTGCTATTCCAAATGCGAGCTCGGGAGCATCCTGCTGCCGTCGCAAATCGTTCAGATGATCCATCCCTGCTTGCGCCGCCTTTACGGCGCGAACTGCGGCATTGCAGGCAGATCGGGCGTTGCGTTCGCCAATCGGGAAGATCGCGAGAACGCCATCCCCGATAAACTTCAGCACCTCGCCGCCGAAAGCGTGAACGGCGCCGGCCACGCGGTCGAACCAGGCGTCGAGCGCCTGCACCACGTCCCCGGAAGGTGACCTTTCAGATAGCGGCGTGAAACCGCGCAGGTCCGCGTAGAGCAATGCGGCGCGAATGGTCTCGCCGTGCTCGCGGCGCGATTGGCCGCCGAGCACCTGGGCGGCGCTGCGCTTGCCGAGATAGGCTTCAAGCAGTGCGCCAAGGGTCGACCGTGCAACCAGCACGGCGAGAGGCGCCGTAGCGAAACGGGAAACATCGCTCAGCAAGGCGGCTTCCGCGTCGTCCAGCGGACGTGTCATTACCCATTGGAGCCTGGCTGCTTGCGCAGTCGGTTCAACATCCGCCTCCGCGGGGAAACCCGACAGGCCGTCCAGCCAAACGCGGGCGACACTTTCATCGGCCTCCACCGAAAAGCCGAAGCCAAGCGCTTCGATGACTTGTCCCGTATCCGCGCGCCACAGCCATGTCCGGCGTGCGATGATCGGGTGTGAGGCCTCCTGGGTCAGTGCCCCGCCGAGCAATGGTAATCCGTCGGCCGTCAGCTGGGTTGCGAGGCCTGTCAGAAAAGCGTCTGCATCGACGCAGGCGGCAGCATCATCAAGCAGAAAAGCGAGTGACTTTGGCAGCTTCATCGTGGGGATCATGCTATGCTGATCAGCGCCTGTCGTCAGCTTCTCAAAATCTTCGGGCAGGCGGAAGAACAGCCTTACGTCTCATCGTACGCCGGAGCTCCACCGATGGCTGCAACGCTTTACACAGAGATCGAAGTCTCCGCCCCTCAGGCAACGGTATTCGCGTTGCTGACAGATCCGGACAAGATCCTACGATGGATCGGCACGGAAGCAACCATCGAAGCAAACCCTGGCGGCATCTACCTCGTCAATGTCGGCGGCAAGCATGTGGCGCGCGGCGAGTTCACGGAGGTGATCCCGGTTCACCGTCTCGCCTACAGCTTCGGTTGGGACGACAACGACACCGTGCCGCCGGGATCGAGCCTCGTCGAGATTGATCTGGTGGCAAAGGATAGCGGTACACTCGTCCGCCTCACGCACAGCGGGCTGCCGAACGAAAAGGAACGCGTCAGCCATCAGAAAGGCTGGAACCATTATCTGGGACGACTGAAGGTTGTCGCGGCGGGCGGACAAGCGGAACCGGACGGGCCGATGGAAATGTAGACGCCTATGCCTTGGCCGGCTGGGGCGTGTCGCCTGCTGGCCGGAGGCAACGGCAACCTGCTTGGTCACAGGCGATCATCCCGCAGAACGAGATGATCGCCTGCCGTATCGCTTGGAGCGGCGGTCCGAGGACTTAAAGCAATCCCAGGAAAAGTGCGCAGCGGTTTTCCGTCCGGAATTGCGTAAAAACAAAGAGTTAGAGCAGTTCATCGATTCTATCAAACGCTGAACTGCTCTAGACCTACATTTCTTGTTCCCAAAAGCCGCGGGTGTTCACGTCAGCGGCGTCGGCAAAAGCTTCCAGCTCCTTGATGTCGTCGCTGGTGAGCGTGATGCCGCCGGCTCGGACCAGACCCTCGATATAATGGGGCTTTGTGACGCCGATGATCGGCGTCGTGCCCTTGGCGATGGCCCACGCTGTCGCGACGTCGGGCGCTGCTGCACCCTGGCTCCGGCCAATCGAGGCGAGCTTGTCCGTCAGGGCCTTCAGCTGAGCCAGCATGCCATTGTAGGTCTTTGCCCGGCTGCTGCCTTCCGGCAGCGGGTTCTCCGGGCTGTACCTGCCGGTCAAGGCGCCCTGTTCGAGCACCATATAGGCGAAGAACGGGATGCCTTGGTTGCGGCAGTAGTCCAGGATGCCAGCGTGCTCGGAGCTGCGGTAGAGGAGGCTATAGTGGTTCTGGACGGCTTCGACCCGGAACCCGGCTTCGCCCAGGATCCGGTCGGCGAGCTTGATTTCGCTCAGGTTGTGATTCGAGACGCCGACATGTTTGACCTTCCCGCTCTTCAGCAACGGAATGAGGTGCGGAGTCCACCGCGGCACATCGGCTGGATTGTGAATCCAATAGAGGTCGATGTAGTCGGTGCCGAGGTTGGCCAGACTCTGCTCCAGCATGTCCGCCACCGGATCGTCGCTGCTTCCGGCGATCCGCGGGTTGAACTTCGTGGAGAGCTGGTAGTCGCCGCGGGCGTAGCGGTTCAGTACCTTCCCGAGTACGGTCTCGGAACGGCCCATGCCGTACACCAGGGCGGTGTCCCACAGGGTGAACCCGGCCGCGTGGGCCTTGTCGACGACCTCTTCCAAACCAGCCTGAGTGAGGCTGCTGCCGAAGTAGCCGTCGCCAGTCTCGCCGCTGTCGCCCCAGGCCCACGTGCCCAGTGCGACCGTGGGGGTCTTCAGATTATCGGTTGTCATGTTCTGCTCCATCCTTGTTCCGCGGCCAGGTATGCTGTGACCCAGGCGCTGCCGACACTGTGATGCGCGGCGGCGCCGAACCGTCAGCCTGATGCGCCGGGATTCCTGCCCAATCCTCCAGAAGCTGCGGTTCGCATTGCCGCACTTCCGCGCGCGTGCGATGGTCCGATTCATGGAAACACTGACCGAAATCGCGGCCGTGATTGCCCGGCACGTCTCGAAGGACGGCTTCCACGCCACCCCCATCGAACGCGTGACGCTTGTCCGATCCTCCACGGTGACGATGCCGATGCCGAATGTTTACCGGCCGCAACTGTGCCTCGTCGCGCAGGGGCACAAGGAGGTCACGCTGGGCGACCGCGTGTTCAGATACGCACCGGGGCGCTATGGGGTCGTGACCTACGACCTGCCGGTGATAGGCCATGTGGTCGAGGCGACGCCTGACAAGCCCTATCTCTGCCTGTACCTCGACTTCGATCCGGTCATGCTGGGGGAGTTGGCGTTGCGCGTGCCGCCGCCGCCGGGAGCGCCATCCTCGCCCATAGGCAAGACGGTGTCCGACGCCGGCGCCGGCCTGCTCGACGCGGCGCTACGCCTGCTGCGCCTGCTCGACGATCCGGCAGCGCTGCCCGTGCTCGGGCCGCTTGCCGAGCAGGAAATTCTCTATCGCCTGCTCGCCGGCCCGGACGGCGCCAGGATGCGCCACATCACCTCCAGCCAGGGTCGGGTGGCCCAGGTCGGGCGCGCCATCGCCTGGATCGGGAAGAACTTCCGGGAACGGTTCAGCATCGAGCGGCTTGCCGCGGAAGTAGGCATGAGTCCGTCGAGCCTGCACGAGCATTTTCGCGCCGTGACGGCGATGACGCCGCTGCAATTCCAGAAGCAGCTCAGACTGCAGGACGCGCGAAGCCTGATGCTGGTCGATGACATCGACGTCACGACTGCCGCCTTGCGCGTGGGTTACGAAAGCGCGTCGCAGTTCAGTCGCGAATATCGCCGCCACTTTGGAGAACCGCCGGCGCGCGACATAGCCCGCTTGCGCGCTTCGCCGGGCTTGGCAGTGGTAGCTTGAGTTCAGCTTACCGATGTCGGCGCATCAACGTTTAGTCCAAGTATCGCCCCCCGGAGACGCCTATCAACGCATCTCTGTTCATTTCTGGCGTCGTGGTGGAAGTCTTACGTCAAGGCGTTCTCGGAAGGCGAGCGCGGGACGCCCGCGCTCGCACATCAGAGCTGAAGTGTTCGCACTACGGGTGATAGATTTCTTCGACGGTCCAGCTCTCCTGGGGCTGGGCGTGAAGCTGCCAGAAACGATCGGCGATATCGGTGATCTGAGACGTCCCTGCTTCCACGAAACCGGCGACGGTGACGGTTCCGACATGGACGCCGCACGACTTGTAGTCGTCGAAGAGGCCCTGCGCCAAGGCGCGAATACCAGCTTTGCCGATGCTGATCGAAATATATTCCGGGTGGGGGGCCAGCGCGAAGCCACCGCCTGTCAGCAGGATCGTCCCCGTCTTCCTCGCCTTCATGTGGCGCCCAGCGGACTTAACCACGGCCAAGGCGCCGCCAATGTTGACAGCGAGATCCGTATTGAAGGATGCGGCTGGCTGTTCCTCCAGCGTTGCGTGCCGGAGGTTGGCCGCATTGTAGTGGAGGACGTCAATTTCACCGAATTCCTCGCGGACGCTCTCGACGAGTGCGCTTACCGCCTGGACATCTGCAGCATCGACCGCGCGAACGTGGACTTCCACACCCTTCGCCCGCAGACTTGCGGCGAATTGCTGGCACTTTTCCACATCACGAGCGCTCAGCACCAAGCGAAATCTTTCGGACGCGAAACGTTCGGCCGTGGTGATTCCAATACCGGGGCCCGTTCCAATGCTGAGGAAGGTTTTCATCTCTCTATCTCCTTTTGAGTTGCGCAACCTCGTTATCTCATGCATTGTTGGCAGTAATTACGTATTGAGGCATATAACAAATGCAAAAACGGCATCAATTGGATCACCACGGATCGCAGATTGAAGAACTGGAAGCTTTTGTGGCTGTGGCCCGGGCCGGGAGCTTCGCCGCCGCCGCCGTGGCGCTGGAACGTGACCCCTCGGTAATTTCCAAAAGAGTGAAGCAATTGGAGCAACGCGTTGAGGTGCCGCTTCTGGCTCGAACAACGCGGCGGGTCGCCCTGACCGAAGCCGGCGACTTCTACTTCCACAAGGTGCAGACGGTACTGGATGAGTTGAAAGGCGCCAATCGTGAGGTCGTCGACTTGGCTTCCTCACCAAGGGGGCTTCTCCGAATTTCGCTTCCGCAAACCTTCGGGCGCAAATGGGTGGCGCCTCTCCTTCCACAGTTTCTGACGAAGTTTCCCGAAATCCGGATAGATGCCCGCTTTACCGACCGGTTTGTCGATCTTGTCGCTGAATCCTTCGACGTCACAATCAGACTCGGAGCGATGGTCGACAGCTCCCTTACCGGCAAGAAGGTCGCTAGCTATCGAAACATCCTGGTCGCCTCACCCGACTATCTGGAGGTACGTGGCTATCCGCAGGCGCCCGATGAGCTTGAAGTGCATTCGTGTCTTGGTTTTCCGAGTCACGCCTCTTGGCCGGACTGGCCTCTGGAAAAGGGCGGTATTCGGAAGACTGTTCGACCCAGAGGGGCGATGATGGCCGACAATTCGGAAGTCATACTTGAAGCGGCATTGCAGGGCCTTGGCATCATGCTAGCACCGGAATGGCTGGTCGCGCCGGAGATCCAATCCGGACGGCTCGCCGAGGTCCTGCACGGATGGGCTGGCCCCAGTGACCTCGGCATCTACATCGTGCTTCCGCCGGGCCGCATGACACCAACCAAGACGCGGGTGTTCATCGACGAATTCGCTCAGGCGATTAAGTCGAAATGGACCGGGACAATGTCACCCACCACAATGCGGGTCGGTTGAGTTGGTCCAAGTGAACCTGCCGAGTATCTCAGGCCGAAATCGCGAAGGGCTTCGCCCTGAGCGGACAAAGGCGCGGTCTCCGAGCTCCAGCGACCCGAAGCAACAATGCGATGAACCCCCTTGATAATCTCCGCATCCTCTGCGGCGATTATCCTCTGCTTTTGCGGTGAATAAGACGCATAATCTCCGCATGAGACGCGGAGATTATGCGGTTAAGTACGTTCACCAATTGTCCGGATGGCCGGCATTCGCTTGGAAGCCCGAAAAGCTCTCCCGGCAGCTCGCGGCCGTTCGTCATCGCCAGGGCCGACTCTTCGGCCGGATGCAGGCTTTGGGCTTCCGCTTGCGCCAGGAAGCCATCCTCAGAACGCTGACCGAAGACATTCTCAAATCCAGCGAGATCGAAGGTGAGATCCTTGATCGCGAACAGGTCAGGTCATCGATCGCACGCCGCCTTGGCATCGAGGCAGGAGCGGTCTTGCCCGCGGATCGCCATGTCGAAGGCGTCGTCGAGATGATGCTCGACGCCGCGCAGAAATTTGCGGAACCATTGACCGACGAACGTCTGTTCGGCTGGCACGCGGCGCTGTTTCCGACCGGCCGTAGCGGCATGACGCGCATCGTCGTGGGCGCGTGGCGCGACGACAAATCGGGGCCGATGCAGGTTATCTCCGGTCCATTCGGCAAGCAGCGTGTCCACTACGAAGCGCCAGCCGCCGACCGCCTCGGTCAGGAGATGAGCATCTTCCTCGATTGGTTCAATGATGGCGACGACATCGATCCCGTCCTCAAGGCGGGCCTCGCTCATTTCTGGTTCGTCACCATCCATCCTTTCGATGACGGCAACGGCCGTATCGCGCGAGCCATCGCCGACATGGCATTGGCCCGATCCGAGGATAGCCCGCAGCGTTTCTACAGCATGTCGGCGCAAATCCGCTTCGATCGCAAGGGCTACTACGACATCCTGGAAAGAACACAGAAAGCCCCGGACCTCGATATCACGCCGTGGCTGGAATGGTTTCTGAATTGCCTCGACCGCGCCATAGAGGGCGCGGAACAAACCCTTGCCGACGTGCTCTTCAAAGCCGAGTTCTGGAAGCGGCATGCCGGCGAGACATTCAACGGCCGCCAGCGCGACATGATCAATCGTCTCCTTGACGAGTTCGAAGGAAAGCTCACGTCCTCGAAATACGCGATCATGGAAAAATGCTCACCGGATACCGCGCTGCGCGACATCACGGATTTGGTTGAGCGCGGGATTTTGCAGCGGGACCCCGCCGGGGGCCGAAGCACGAGTTACCATTTCAGGGATCATGAGACACACTGATTGCGGCCCCAGGCGATCGGCCGGGCTCTATCTCGCAAAGCTTCGCGGCAAGCTCCGGGTTCGACATCGGATTGGCTTTGATGCGGCGTTCAGTCGCTTCGATTTGCGGGGCCTGCACCAAATGAAAACCGGGCATTGATGCCAGCTTCTGCCCACTTGCGCAGGGGCAAGTTGGATGCGTCCTAGCCCTCCGCGTCGCGGCTAAAACCGGGGATGCGCGCGGCGACCGGCGGCAGCGGCGCGAACGGCTTGTGCGGCTCGGCCTGGTACCAGAAGGCGACCGACGAGATGTCGTCGGCGCGCCGGTTGGCGTGGCCGTGCTCGATGCTCACGCGGATGCGTTCGCGGAAGATCACCGGGTCCTCGATATGCCAGCGAAAGAGCGTGCCGCCGATCTGTTGCGTGATCCGTTGATCCATTTTGACTGGATGAACCGGGATCCGGACGCTCCCACATGGCGCGGATGGCTGGCGATGGCCCGTTCGATCGATCCGGACCTGATCGCGACAAGGCCTGGGATTTGAGCTTCCGCGAGGAGCTGCACGCGATCGATGCGGTTGCCGCCGGGCAAGGCATTGCGATCTTGAGTGACGTCGTGGTCGGCCGCGAACTGGGAAACGGCTCGCTCGTCAAGGCGCATCCGTTGTCCCTGCCGGGCCACAGCTTCTATGTCGTCTGGACGCACCACAGTTCGCGATCCGCGGTGATAGAGTCCTTCCTGGCGTGGATGAGAACCGCCGCATGAGACCGTCGAAGCTTGCCGGGCGTCAGCTATGTTCCAGAAAATCCCGCACTGCGCTGATTGTCGGCTCTGGGGCCTCTTCCATCAACCAGTGCCCGGAATCGGGGATGACAACTTCGGTGACATTGGCGGCGGCATTGCGCATGACGACCGCCTCCGTCTGTCCAAATGACTTCGCGCCGCCGATGGCAAGAACAGGCATCGGCAATTTCTTGGCCAAGGCAGCCTGGTTGTCGACAGCATCCTGGCGGATCGATCGGAACTGGGCGAAGGCAGCGCGCATTGCCCCGGGCCTTGCATAAAGTTTCGCATAGTGCTGGCGGGTCGCTTCATCGAATTTCGCCGGCGTGCCCGCGAATTCGTTCCAGAATCTGTCAAGATAGATGCGTTCGCGGCCTAGCACGAGGCGCTCCATGTCGGGACCGCCGAAATCGAAATGCCAGAGCCTCGGATCGCGCACGATATCGTTCCAAGGCGGAATGCCCGGCACCGGTGCATCCATGACGACCAGCTTGTCTGTCTTTTCAGGATAGCGAGCTGCGTAGGCATAAGCGACCATCGTGCCGATATCATGCCCGATGATATCGGCTTTCCCGATGCCCAGATGATCGAGCAAAGCCTGGATGTCGGCGGCCTGGTTCCATTTTTCGTAGCCGCCCTCTGGGATCGAAGAAAGTCCCATGCCGCGCAGATCGGGAACGATGACGGTATGATTTCTCGAAAGGTCGACAGCCAGCGGCCCCCACATGTCGCCAGTATCACCAAATCCGTGGATCAGCACCACGGCTGGCCCGGATCCACCGATGCGCGCAAAGATTTCGGCGCCGTTCGCGGCCACCATTTCGGTGTGGAAGCCCGAAAAAATGCCGGCTTCCGCATGAGCGGTCATTGGCACGCCTATTGCCAGGAACAACGAGAGCGCCATCACTCTTCCTAGCATTTTTCCCTCCACTATCTCGATCCGCAGATGCTGAAATCTAGAATGATCGTTCTACATTAAGCAAGCACTATTATGGGAAGGCTGAGTCGGAGGTTGAGATGGGAGCAGGAAGACCACGAGAGTTCGACATCGACCAGGCGCTCGACCGGGCCGTCCAGCTGTTCTGGCGCCACGGCTACGAGGGGACTTCAATTGCCGACCTTACCGACGCGCTCGGCATCACCCGCGCAAGTCTATACGCCGCGTTCGGCAGCAAGGAGGCTTTGTTCCAGCGCGCCATGGATCGTTATGAGAGCCGGGCCGGCGCCTACAGGCGCGCGGCGCAGCAAGCCACGGCCCTTGAGGAGGTAGTTCGGCTGCTGATGACCGGACCAGTCGAGCTGCACGGAGACCGGCGCAATCCGCAAGGTTGTTTGGGCGTCCAAGGGGCATTGTCAGTCAGCCCGTCATCGCAGGCGGTTAGAGGCGATTTGGCCACTCGGCGTCGCCGCGGGGAGCTCGGCATACTAAATCGACTGCAGCGCGCACAGGATGAGGGCGAGTTACAGGCCGGCGCGCAACCCGCGGACCTCGCCCGATACCTTTCCGCGTTGATATACGGAATGGCGATATTGTCGGCCGACGGAGCGAACAAAAAGGAATTGGAAGCTGTCGCGGAAATCGCCCTTCGGGCGTGGTCGAAAGTTCAATAGGCGATGGCGATTTGTATGAACCCGTAGCAGCACAGCAGACACCCCGCAGCGCACGGTCCATACGTACCGGCCCATCCGCTCAGACTGAATTCAAATCGTGAGTTTGTTGTGCAACATGCGGAAGTGAGGGTGCTGCGCCTGGTCGTCGATCAGTGAGCTACGACACGGCGGCGGCCTCTCGTGGTCAGCCCTTGGAAGCGCCGGCCTTCCCCTTCGTTCCGTCGAGCAGCGCGATCAATCCCTTGAGGATCTCGACCGGCCGCGGCGGGCAGCCCGGGATATGAAGGTCGACGGGCAGCACGTCGGCCACGCCACCGACAACCGCATAACTACCGGCGAAGCAACCGCCGTCCTTTGCGCAGTCGCCCAGCGCCACCACCCATTTCGGGTTGGGCGTCGCGTCAAAGGTCCGCTTCAGTGCCTCGCGCATGTTTTTGGTGACCGGCCCGGTGACTAAAAGCACATCGGCATGGCGGGGCGAGGCGACGAAGCGGAAGCCGAAGCGCTCGATGTCGTAGAAAGCGTTGTTGAGCGCGTGCATCTCGAGTTCGCAGCCATTGCAGGAACCGGCGTCGACTGCGCGGATCGACAGGCTTCGGCCGAGCCGCTTGCGGGCAACGCCGTCGAGGGCGCGCGCCAGCTCGTCGACCGCTGCGTCGCTGACTTGCGGCGGACGCTCGGTCAAGGGCGGGCGGATCAGGCTTTCGAAGAGGAGCTTTCGCATGGCGTTGGACGTCTATTGTTTGACCATGATCTTTTCCGAAAACCGGCTTCCACTTTTCGGGATCATGGTTCTAGAGATCGTGGCCGGAATAGGAGCAATTGAACGACTTGTTGCAGAGCGGGAAGTCGGCGACGATGTTGCCTTCGATCGCCGCTTCCAAGAGCGGCCATTGGAACCATGAGGGGTCGCGCAGGTGGCAGCGCTCGATCAAGCCGTCCTCGCCGATGCGCAACCAGATCAGTATGTCGCCGCGAAAACCTTCGACCAGCGCCATGCCCTCGCGCGGCCCATCTGCATCGTCCGCTGCGGCGACCTCGGCGCGGATCGGGCCGGCGGGCAGCCGCCCGAGAATCTGCTCGACGAGCGACAGACTCTGCTCGACCTCCCGCACGCGGATCCAGACGCGCGCGTTGACGTCGCCCTCCTGCAGCACCGGCACATCGAAGGCGAGTTGGTCGTAAGGCGCGTAGCCGGGCGTGCGCCGCGCATCGAAATCGCGACCGGAGGCGCGGCCGACATAACCGCCGGCGGCATATTGCCGGGCAAGCTCGACCTTGACCCGGCCGGTCGCCACCGTGCGGTCCTGCAGCGAAGCGGTGTTGTCGTAGAGTTCGACCAGATGCGGGAAGCGCTGCCTGATCTCCGCGACCAGCGATCGGATGGCATTTGCCCCCGCCTCGTCCAGATCGCTTGCCGTGCCGCCGGGCACGATGCGATCGCGCATCAGCCGGTGGCCGAAGGCCGCATCGGCGGCGCGCAGCACGCGTTCGCGCAGCACGCCGCAATGCGCGTGCATCAGCGCGAAGGCGGCGTCGTTACATATGGCGCCGATGTCGCCGAGGTGATTGGCCAGGCGCTCCAGCTCGGCCATCAGCGCCCGCAGCCAGACCGCACGCTGCGGTGGCGTGATGCCGAGCGCCGTCTCCACCGCGCGGGCAAAGGCCAGCGAATAGGCGACCGTACTGTCGCCGGAGGTCCGGCCCGCAAGCCTTGTCGCGCGATCGACCGGCGCGCCCTGCATCAAGCCTTCGATACCCTTGTGCACATAGCCCAGCCGCTCTTCCAGCCGCACCACCGTTTCGCCGCTTGCCGTGAAGCGGAAATGCCCAGGCTCGATGATGCCGGCATGCACAGGCCCGACCGCGATCTGGTGGAGGCTTTCGCCTTCCGTCGCGAGGAAGCGGTAGGAGGAGGGGGCCGCCGGCCCGCCGGGCCGCGCCGCTAGCGGATGCAAGACGCCCCATTGGCCATGGTCGAGCCAGCGTCGGGTGTCAGGCAGGCCTTGCGGCGCCAACCCGAAGAGATCCGCTGCGGCGCGCTCCAGCCGCAGCGCCGGCGGATGGTGCTGGCCAACCGACGGGTAGCGGCCGCCGCGGCAGTCCAGGCTGATCACGCCAATGTTCAGCGCCTCGTCGAGAAGCGCCATGTGCACGCTTTCCGGCTCGCCCCACAGGCCGAGCAGGTTCCAGCGGCCGGCGGCGAGCTGTTCGACGGCAAGGCTCCAGGCCTTCGCGGCCACCACGGCGCGCCGCCAGGGAGCGTGATGCTCGACCGGGCGGCCGGTCTCGATGAGATCTGCGAGCGCGGGCATGCTTTTCTTGCTCATGGCCTCACCCCAGGATGCCGGCGACATGCTGGAACCACGCGACCAGCGGCGCCGGCAGATAGATGCCCGCGGCAAACACCAAAGCGAGATGCGAGTACATCGGCACATAGGATGCCTCGACCGGCGCCGTGCCGCCGCGCGGCTCGCCGAAGGCGAGGCCGGTCAGCCGCAGCAACAGCGCGCCGAAGGCGATTAGCAGTCCGAACACCAGCGGGATCGCCAGCCACGGATGCCTGGCGAAGGTCGAGCTGACGACCAGGAATTCGCTCATGAAGATGCCGAGCGGCGGCAGGCCGGCTATTGCCACGACGCCGATGACGAGCGCCCAGCCAAGCCCGGGGTGGCTTTCGGTCAGCCCCCTGATCTCGGAGATCTTCTGCGTGCCCTTGACCTGTGCGATATGGCCGACGGCGAAGAAGATCGCCGACTTGGTCAGGCTGTGCATGACCATGTGCAGCAGGCCGGCGAAGTTGGCGAGCGGGCCGCCCATGCCGAAGGCGAAGACGATGATGCCCATATGCTCGATCGAGGAATAGGCGAACAGGCGTTTGATGTCGCGGCGGCGGTAGAGCATGAAGGCCGCGAAGATCAGCGAGGTCAGCCCCATCGTGACCATCAGCGGTCCTGGGCCGATCGCCTCCGGGCTGGCGGCGAGCAAGAGCTTGAAGCGCAGCACGGCGTAGAGCGCGACGTTGAGCAGAAGGCCCGACAGCACCGCCGAGATCGGCGTCGGGCCCTCGGCATGCGCGTCGGGCAGCCAGGCATGCAGCGGCGCGAGCCCCACCTTGGTTCCGTAGCCGAGCAGCAGGAAGATGAAGGCGACGCTGAGCAGGGCCGGGTCGAAATGCGCCGCCTTTTCGATCAGCACCGACCAGACCATCGCATTGGTGCCCTCGCCGACGACCGGTTGTGCCGCCATGTAGACGAGGATCGTGCCGAACAAAGCGAGCGCGATGCCGACGCTTCCCAAGATGAAATATTTCCAGGCCGCCTCAAGCGCCTCATGCGTGCGGTAGATGCCGACCATCAGCACGGTGGTCAGCGTGGCAAGCTCCACCGCGACCCACATCAGGCCGATATTGTTCGACACGAACGCCAGGTTCATGCCGAACATCATGATCTGGTACATCGCGTGGTAGAAACGGAGGTTCGGCGCGGTCAGCCGGCCGGTCTCCAGCTCATGCGCGATATAGGACGCGCTGAATACGCTGGTGGTGAAGCCGACGAATGTGTTGAGCACGATGAAGACGATGTTGAGGTCGTCGACGATGAGATATTGCCCGGGCTCCGGCCTTTCGGTGACGAACAGCGACAGCGCGGCGAGCAAGGTGAGGAGGCTCGCTATCACGTTCACGATCGCCGTCATCTTGTAGTTCGGCATCGCCGCCAGAATTGCGGCGGCGCCTGCGGGCACCAGCAGGATCGCGGCGACGGCATCGAAGGAAAATCCGGTCACCGGCGCTCTCCCCGGTAGTCGTCGAGCGCGCCGACATCGACCGAATCGAACCGCTCCCGGATGCGGAACAGGAAGACGCCGATGACGATGAAGGCGATCAGGATCGAGAAGGCGACGCTGATCTCGACAACCAGCGGCATGCCCTTGGCGCCGGTGGCGGCCAGCACCAGGCCGTTTTCCAGCGACATGAAGCCGACGACCTGGCTGACGGCGTTGCGCCTTGTGACCATCACCAGCAGACCCAGCAATATGATCGACAGCGCGAAGGCGAGATCCTCGCGGGCGAGCGGGTCGGCCTCGGGCGTTACCCTCAGCATCAGCACCATGGAGAGCGTCACCAGCCCGATGCCCGCGAGCATGGTCGGGCCGATGCCGACGGCGGTCTCGATGTCGCGGTGGATGCCGAGGCGCTGGATGATGCGATGCAGCCCGACTGGAATGACGATCGCCTTGAAGACCAGCGCTATTGCCGCGGTGATATAGAGATGATGCGCGTCCTGGATATAGGCCTGCCAGGCCACCGAGAGCGCAAGCACGACCGCGTGCAGGGCAAAGACGTTGATCAGCGCGAACAGGCGGTCCTGGTAGAGCATCATGAAGGAGACCAGCACCAGGCTGCCGGCGAGCAGATGGGCGATGTCGAAGGTGAGACCGTTCATCACAGGCTCCGCGAGACGAACAGCAGGAGCGTGCCGAGCAGCGCCAGCATCAGCGCAGCACCCAGGAAATCCGGCACGCGGAAGACACGCATCTTGGCGACCGCCGTCTCGAACACGGCAAGCAGGATGGCAAGCACGGCAAGCTTGATCAGATAAGCGACGGCCCCGATGGCCAGCGCTTTCGGCCCGGCTCCGGCATGCGCCAGTCCCCAGGGCAGGAAGACGCAGGAGATCAGCGACACATAGAGCACGAGCTTGAGGAAGGTGGCGAGCTCGATCATCGCCAGATGACGGCCGGAATATTCCAGGATCATCGCCTCATGCACCATGGTGAGCTCCAGATGCGTGGCAGGATTGTCGACCGGTATGCGCGCGTTCTCGGCGATCGCCACCATCACCAGGGCGATCAGCGACATGCCGAGCGACACCCGCAGTCCGACCTCCGGCGAGCTCATGAAGGCGGCCACCGTCGAAAGCTGCGTGGCGCCGGCGACCAGCGCCAGGCTGAACACGATGAGCAGCATCGCGGGTTCGGCCAGCGAGGCGATCATCACCTCGCGGCTGGCGCCGATGCCGCCGAAACTGGTGCCGACATCCATTCCGGCCAGCGCCTGGAAGAAGCGCGCGCTGCCGAGCAACGCCACGATGACGATGAGATCGGCGGCCCAACTGAACTGAAGGCCGGCGGCGAATGTCGGAACGAGCGCCGCCGCAACCCAGGTGGCGGCAAAGATCAGGTAGGGCGTCACCCGGAACAGCCAGGACGCATTGTCCGCCAGCACGACCTCCTTGCGCATCAGCCTGATGAGATCGCGATAGGGCTGGATCAGCGAAGGTCCCTGCCTTCTCACCAGCCTCGCCTTCACCTTGCGCACGAAGCCGATCAGCAGCGGCGCCAGCGCAAGCACCAAAAACATCTGCGCGCCCTGCACGGCCAGCTCGAAAATCACGGCCATAGCGCAAGCACCAGAAGCAGGATGACGAGGTAGAGGAAGACTAGCGTCAGGTAGCGGCGGATGGTCAGGAACTGCAGGTGATTCAGCCGCTCGGTGGCGAAATCGATCGCACCGGAGATCGGCTGGTAGAACGTCTCCCAGGCCACATCGTGGAAATCCACTTTGAAGCGCGCCGGTTCGAGCGAACCCGGCGCCGGCATTTCCACCGTCTCGCGGGCGCGGAAGGCGAAGCTGCCGAAGACCCGGCGGATGGGCTGCGCGAAGCTGACGGCGGTGTATTGCGCGGCGGGTACGGCATCGGGGAAGCCGCATCCCCATGCGATGCCACGGCGCAGCGCGTGCGAGGCGAAGCGGTGAATGAAGAAGGCCGCAAGTGAGGCCGAGATGGTGATGAAGACGAACACCAGCAGGCCGTTGTAGGAGCTGCGGCTCTCGGCGATCGGCACGATCGACAGCCAGGGCTGTGCCGTCTGCACCGGCATGCGGCCGCCGATCAGCGAAAGCGCGACCTGCGACAGGCCGTCGATCACGAAGCCAGGCAGGATGCCGGCGAGCAGGCAGAAGACGGCAAGCACGGCCATCGCCGCCAGCGACCAGCGGTCGACCTCATGTGCTTGTTCCACCACCGCCGATCGCGCCCGGCCAAGGAAAGTGATGCCGAACGCCTTGACGAAGCAGGCCGCGGCCAACGCCGCCGCCAGCGCCAGCATGCCGCCCACGGCCGGCACGATGACCTTCAGTCCCCATTGCGGCAGCTCGGGGCTCTGCAATATGGCCTGGAAGACCAGCCATTCGGAGGCGAAGCCGTTGAACGGCGGCAGCGCCGAGATCGAGACGCAGCCGACGAGGAAGACGAAGCTGGTCACCGGCAGGCGATGGATGAGGCCGCCCAGTTTTTCCATGTCGCGCTCGCCGGTCGCCGACAGCACGGCGCCGGCGCCGAAAAACAGCAGGCTCTTGAAGAAGGAATGGTTGAGCACGTGGAACAGCGCCGCGGTGAAGGCCAGCGCCGCGGCCGACGGCATGGCGTTCGCCTTGAAGGCCAGCGCAAGGCCGAGACTGGCAAAGATGACGCCGATGTTCTCGATGGTCGAGTAGGCAAGCAGCCGTTTGAGGTCCTTTTCCATCAGCGCATGGAGGATGCCCAGAACCGCCGTCGCGCCGCCGATGAGAAGCACCGCGACGCCCGACCACCATGCCGGTGTGCCCAGCAGGTCGAACGCCACGCGGATGAAGCCGTAGATGGCGACCTTGGTCATGATGCCGCTCATCAGCGCCGAGACGTGGCTCGGCGCCGCCGGATGGGCAAGCGGTAGCCAGGCGTGCAGCGGCACGAGGCCCGCCTTGGAGCCGGCACCGAGCAGCATGAGGGCGAGCACCGCCCCGGCGGCGAGCGGGCCGGGTTCTGCCGCCCGCATGGCGTCGAACGCATAGGTTCCCGCCGGCCCCGCCAGCAGGCCGAAGGCAAGCAGCAGCGCCAGCGTGCCGAAGCTTGCCATCACCAGATAGATGTAGCCGGCCCGCCTGTTTTCCTCATCGCGGTGGTGCGCCATGACCAGCGCCCAGGAGGCGAGCGACATGAATTCCCACGACAGCAGGAAGCTGAAGGCGTCGTTGGCGAGCACGACGAGGTTCATGCCGGCGAGGAAGGCCGGGTAGAACGGCAGCACGCGATGCGGCGCGGATTCGTGCTTGCCGTAGCCAAGGCCGTAGAGGCTGGTGACGGCGCCGCCCAAATTGACGACGACGAGGAAGAACGCCGACAGACCGTCGAGACGGAATCGGGCGCCGGTCCACGGCAGCCCGAGCGGCAAGGCGATGGCAGACACCTCGCCGGGATTGCCTGCGAGGTGGCCTGAGACGATGACGAGCAAGGCGGTGGAAATCGCGAGCGCCGCGCCATAGACGAAGCGCGTCGCCGAGGCGCGCCGGCTGACGGCCCCGGCCAGGATGGCTGTTGCCAGAAGCGCCGTAGGACCGCACAACAGAAGAGCTACGGTCGAAATCACGGCAGGCTCCCGCCGAGCCCGGCGTCGCCGGCATCGGGCGCCCTGGCCGGATCGAGGTCGGCCTTCAGCCGCACGCCGCGTCCGCCGCCCTGGCTGACCGCGCCTTCGCCGATCAATTCGATGCCGGCGACCTCGAGCGCTGCGATCAGCTTCATCAGCGAATCGACGTTGCCCCGAATGATAGAGCCGCTGGCTTCCATGCGCTGGATCGTCGGCACCGACAGGCCGGACAATTCGGCAAGCCGGCGCTGGTCGATGCCGAGCAGCGACCTGGCGGCGCGCAATTGCGGTGCGGTTATCACCGGCGACTCTCTCGATCAGTTCTGAGATATGAGGTCTTGGTGATTCAGCATACATAGAAAGGTTCTATCGTCAATGATTGATGTTTCAGACATCGACATTGATGGTAATGCTTTGGCGGGTTTTCGGGCTCCTTGCAGCGGGTTCATCATGGAGGCCAGTCTCTCAGCAGAGGCCAAGTGGCGAGGCGGCGCCTCAACACTGCGCCTATCAGGCTTCGTGGTCTGCCTCTGGTACTGTCCAAGTCGAATCTGAAGACGCTGGCACCGCCGATCGGGCGCCGCTTCGAGAGAAGCTCAGGATCGTATCCTTGTACCGAGCAGCCGATCGAGCCAGACCAGCACCTCTCCCGCCGCTACGAAGGCAAGAGCGATCAAGGCGCTGTTGGTAAGGGTCTGCGCCCAGCCGATCCGGGCGACGTCGATGAACGGATAGGGGTAGCGTCCCTCCGCCGCGCCGCGAACCAGGGCATAGGCGAGATAAAAGAGCGGATAGAGCGCCCAGGCAAATGGCGCCCGCCAGGTCAGCGTGCCCTTGCGGACAAAGGCCAGCCAGAAAACGATCGTCAGCGCCGGCGTTACCCGATGAAGCAGGATGTTGGCGAGCTGCGAGCCGCCGGTCAGTTCCTTCAGGCCTTGCAGCAGGAGGCCGTAGACGACGCCGACGAGCAGGATGTTGAGCAAGGTTGCGCCCAGCAGCCACGGCGTGGCGAACCGCGCGTTCATCGCGACGCTGGTGAACACGATTGCCACCAGCAGGTTGGTCGTGATCGTGAAATAGCCAGCCAGGGCCCAAAGCGCGGCGGGCCAAGACGCCGGCCCGTCGGCGAGCGCGTGAAAATGCACGGCGATGCCGGCCCAGGCCGCCAGCGCGATAAACGCAGCGAGGACCCGTGCCGAGATGCCGTGCGTTTCGAGACCAGCCTGCGTCACGACCTCGTGTCCGTTCTGCTCACGCCCTGCCCGACGCGGATTTATAGACATGTCGGCGGCGGGGGGAAACTCGGCTCGGGCCGGAGAAGGAAGGCGGAATCCAGCGAAGCTATCTTAGCGCAATCCCGTCATGCCCGCTCGCCAGAGACCAAGCGGATGTCCGCCTCCGCGGCACAATAAGGCGCGTGGCGGAAATCGCGGATGCGGACGACCTCGTCGCCGCGCCAGTCGATCAGCACGAAGCCGCGCACCGCATTGTCCGCCCGCGGGTTGCAGATCAGGATCGCCGGCCGGCCATCGACGAAGCCGAGCGACAGCGCCCAGTCGCTCATGCGGTCGTAATTGCCGAAATAGGTCGAGGCTTCCTTCTTGCCGTTGAGGCGTGTGCGGTTGACGACGTCGACTTGGATGTCCTCGGCGATCAGCGCCCTGACCCCGTCGAAATCGCGGGCGTTGAACAGGTCGACGTAGCGGCGCAGCCGGCGCTCTTCTTCCGGATCGAGCTTCGGCAGCGCCACGTCATCCGGCGCCGCGGCCAGCGCCTTCAATTCCGCCCGGCCGCGATGCAGCGCCGCCTTGGTGGCGGCAAGCGTGGCGCCCGTCACCTCGCAGGTTTCATGCAGGCTGAGGCCGAGCACGTCGACCAGAATCACCGCGCTGCGCTGCGCCAGCGTCAGCCGCATGAAGCTGCGCAGGCTCACCGTCGCCGCGAGCCGCGCCTCCGCACTGGTGGATAGGTCCTCTATTCCGGTCATGTCGGCCTCGGTGATGCGGGCGCGCTCGCGCTGGCGGCGGCGTAGATGATCCTGCGCCGCATTGTGGGCGATGCGGAACAGCCACTGCTCGGGACGCTCGACAGTGGCGCCGCCATCATGCGCAGCAAGCGCCTTCACCACCGCCTCTTGCACGATGTCCTCGCCCTCGATCGTCGAGCCGGCCATGCGCGCGGCATAGCGGTGCAATTTCGGCCGCAGGCCGACGAGCATGGCTTCAAGCGCCGCGCGGTCGAATTTCGCTATGCTCATCGTCCTCGGTCTCGCATCGCCGGCTCGCTGGACCTTTACAACGCCCGGTCAGGCGGGCACGGCCTCGTCGGCGTTCGCCAGCATACGATAGTTGCCGATGATCTTCGCCGGCGACCTGGTAAGCGGCGTCGCGCGCCGCTCGGCGTGATCGGCACCGAAAGCCTTGAAGGCAGCGAGCTCCGTCAGCGCCGAACTGTCTTTTTCATAACCGACAATGTGCACGACTTCGCCGTTATCGAGTTCGAGCACGAGATAGCGCAGGGATTGCGGCTTGGTTTCATCCAGCGCCTCGAACACCTTCGCCACCAGCGCCCGGTTCTCGGCGATGCTGGCGTCCTTCACGCCGTAGCGGATGAGGTTGTAGTTCATGGGTGGTCTCCTGTTGCGAGTCTGCAGAGGAAAGACGTTCCGTGAGGTCGAAAGGATTCTCGCCGGCGCAAAAATCTCCCCCCTTGAGGGGGAGATGTCGCCGAAGGCGACAGAGGGGTCGCTGCGCATAGAACGCCGACGTTTTCCGCGACGACAGATCGCGTTGGCGATCTACGTGAGGCGACCCCCTCTGGCCTGCCCGTCCTCCGCAGCAGCTGCGCTGCAGCTGCGGAGGGTGGACCGGCCATCTCCCTCTCAAGGGGGAGATTAACCCAGCTCAGCCGACCGCCTTGGCCGCCGCCCGTCCTGCGCTGCGCCCCGAAAAGATGCAGCCGCCGAGGAAGGTGCCTTCCAGCGCCGCGTAGCCATGCACGCCGCCGCCGCCGAAGCCAGCCACCTCGCCGACCGCATAAAGCCCCGGCACCGGCTGGCCATCGGCATCGAGCACGCGGCTGTCGAGATCGGTCTCCAGGCCGCCCAGCGTCTTGCGGGTGAGCACGTTGAGGCGCACGGCAATCAGCGGGCCGTTCTGCGGGTCGAGCATCTTGTGCGGCCTGGCGGTGCGGATCAGCCTGTCGCCGAGATAGGCGCGGGCGCCGCGCAGCGCGGTGATTTGCGCATCCTTGGAGAACGGGTTGTCGAGCTGCATGTCGCGGGCGCGGATCTCACGCTCGACCTGGGCGACCTCGAGCAGCGGCTCGCCGCCGGCCAGCGCGTTCATGCGCGCCACCAGCTTCGAAAGGTCGGCCTCGACGATGAAATCCTCGCCCTTCTCCATGAAGGCCTTGACGGGGCCGGGAATGCCCGACGTGGCGCGACCCAGCACCTGCCGCCAGCTTTTTCCCGTGAGGTCCGGGTTCTGTTCCGAGCCCGACAGCGCGAACTCCTTCTGGATGATTTTTTTCGTCAGGATGAACCAGGAATAGTCATACCCGGTGCTCATGATGTGGCTGAGCGTGGCTAAAGTGTCGAAGCCGGGATAGAGCGGCACCGGCAGCCGTTTGCCGCGCGCGTCGAGCCAGAGCGAGGAGGGCCCGGGCAGGATGCGGATCGCATGCTCCGTCCAGATCGGCGCCCAGTTTTTTATGCCTTCGACATAGTGCCACATGCGGTCGCGGTTGATGACCCTGCCGCCTGCCGCTTCCGAGATCGCGAGCATGCGGCCGTCGACGTGATCCGGCACGCCGGTGATCATGCGCTTCGGCGGCGCGCCAAGCCTCTGCGGCCAGTTCCTGCTCACCAGCTCGTGATTGCCGCCGATGCCGCCGGACGCGACGATCACCGCTTGAGCGTGAAGTTCGAAATCGCCGACGACCTCGCGCGAGCTCTTGCGGCCGCGCTCGACGCTGCTCGGCTCCAGCACATCACCGCCCACGCCGGTGACGGTCTTACCGCTGCGTATGATTTCGTTGACCCGGTGGCGGAATTTGAACTGCACAAGCCCGCGCTTTTGCGCCTCGCGCACGCGCAGAACGAAGGGCTCCAGCACGCTAGGCCCAGTGCCCCAGGTGATGTGGAAGCGCGGCACCGAATTGCCGTGACCGCTGGCATTGCCGCCACCGCGCTCGGCCCAGCCGACAACGGGGAAGAATTTCAGCCCGCGCTCGATCAGCCAGGAGCGTTTTTCTCCGGCGGCGAAGCCGACATAGGCCTCCGCCCATTGGCGCGGCCAGAAATCTTCGGCGCGATCGAAGGCGGCGGTGCCCATCCAGTCCGCGAGCGCGAGGTCGTGCGAATCGCGGATGCGCATGCGCCGTTGCTCGGGCGAATCGACCAGGAAAAGCCCGCCGAACGACCAGAAAGCCTGACCACCAAGCGACTGTTCCGGCTCCTGGTCGACGATGATGATCTTTTTGCCGGCCTCGGCCAGCTCGGCGGCGGCGACGAGGCCGGCAAGCCCCGCGCCGACAATGATCACATCCGCGTCAGCCATATTTCCCTCCCCCCAAAAACGGCCGTTCGGCGACTATTTCAGACGGCTTCCCAGCCTTCTTTCTCGCCGGCGCGGAAGATGGCGTCGATGACCTTCTGATTGAGCACCGATTCCTCCAGCGTGAAGACGCGGTCCTTGCCGCCCTGAGCGGCGCGCGCGAAGGTCTCGACCTCCAGCCGGTATTGCTGCGTGCCGGGGAAGCAGAACACCTGCGCCTCGGTGTGGTTCTGGTTGTGCAGTTCGATGCGGTGGTGGTCGTAGAGCCCGGCATTGAACGGTGAAAACACCTCGATGAAACCCTTCTCGCCGTGGAAGACCATCACCTGCCGCGCCGCCATCTGCGTCGAGAGGTAGAAGGACAGCTCGAAGTCGCCGAAATCGGCGCGGATCGAGGAATAGATGTCGGTGCCGAAGGTCTTGTCGCGCTCGATCGTCGCCTGCACGCGCAGCGGCTCCTTGCCGGTCGAAAAGCGCGTCGACACGGTCGGATAGACGCCGATGTCCGGCAGCGCGCCGCCGCCGAGATCGAGCTGGTTGCGCATGTTCTTGGGGTCGACATTGTAGTAGGAGAACGCGCCCTGCACGTGGCGCAGCCGGCCGATGGCGCCGCTGGCGATCAGGTCGCGCACCTTGATCCATTGCGGGTGGTAGGTGACCATGAAGGCCTCGCAGACGAGCACCTTCTTCTCATCGCGCAGCTTGATCAGCGGCGGAATGTCCTTGGCGTCGAGCGCCAGCGGTTTTTCGACCAGCACATGTTTTCCCGCTTCGATCGCCTTCGCCGTCCACTCGACATGCTGCGAGGTGGGCAGCGGAATGTAGACGCCGTCGACCTCCTTGGAGGCAAGCAGCTCCTCATAGGAACCGAAAGCGTGTGGCGCACCGAAGCGGTCGGCAAGGGCGCGGGCCTTCGAAAGGTCGCGGCTGGCGATGGCCGACAGCACGCCGTTTTCCGAATCCACAATTGCCGGCAAAAGCTGCTCGCGGCCAATCTTGGCCGTCGACAGAACACCCCAACGGAACATTGTGCTTCTCCATGTCGGTTTTACAGGCGACGAGGTTTGCCCGAAATCGATGGAAAAGCCAATGAAAGAGACGCTCCTTTCCTCGCCCCACGAAGTGGGGAGAGGTGGCCCGGCGCAGCCGGGACGGAGAGGGGCCTTCGTAGAGAACCAGCCTGTCGAAGCTGCTTCAGAACCGCCAACTTTCAGACGGCTCTGCCGTCGCGAACGTCGTCCCCCGCTCCGTCCCGGCTGCGCCGGGCCACCTCTCCCCCGCTTTGCGGGGGCGAGGAAAGCCGCTCAGCCTCTCCTCCCCATCAGCGTCATGTCGAAGTCGACCACATTGGAATAGAGCGGCGTGCCGACATCCATGCCGTAGCGGGATCTGAGCACCTTGCCGGTGACGTGGAACTTGATCGCGCCGGACTTCAGCCCGTCGAGCTCGGCGGTGAATTTTTCCGAAAACGTCTTGCCACGCGCGGTCAGCCTCCCGGTCACCAGCGCAGTCGTGTCGCCGGTGCGGGTCACGCTGGTCGAGCGGAACTGGATCTCCGGATTGTTGGCGCTGTCGAACACCGCGTCGGAGCGCAGGAAGGAATCTATGCGGCCCTGGCCGGTGCCGACGCTTTCCGGATAGATGGTGAGATCGACTTTCGAGCGGCCGACATCATGATTGTCGATGCGGATCGTGCCCTTGAAGCGGCCGAAGGCGCCATCGAAACCGCCGCCGCCGGCCTTGCCGATGGTGAAGCGGATGCTGGAGCCCGACGGGCTGATCGTGTAGCTGCCGGCGGCGTCGCTGAGAGCGACCGCCGCGTAAACAGGCATGGCAATGCAAGCGGCCAATGCCGCCAATCCGAGGATGCGCGCATGCATGGAAATCTGTCCTATCCTGAGCCAGCGCATTGCTGTCTTCTCGTCACCAACGAACGAGCGGCCTGCCCTATTCCCGGGCTGACGAAGGCGTGATTATGCGCTTCAGCACAGCGTCGCGCAGCAGGAAATGATGGCGAAGTGCCGCCGCGATATGCAGCGCGACCAGCGCGATGCCGGCATAGGCGAGATACCAGTGCGCCGCCGTCCAGAAACTCTCCGCGGCATCGGATTCGGCAAGCGGCAGGTCGGGCATGACGAACTGGTTGAACGGCATCGTCGGGATTTCCAGCGTCGAGACCGAAACCAGCGCCCAGCCGGACAAAGGCAGGGCGATCTGGAAGGCGTAGAGCGCGAAATGCGCAATCGGCGCCGCCTTTCGCTCTAATTTTCCGACCGAAGGCGGCAGGGCCGGCGGCGCATTGCCGAGCCGCCAGGCGATGCGCAGGATGATCAGCCCCAGCAGCAGAAAGCCGAAGGATTTGTGCAACTGGATCAGCTCGAAGGACGTTCGCTGGCTTTCGATCCGCATCATGACGAAGCCGAGCACGAACTGGCCGATGAAGATGATGCCGATCAGCCAGTGGAGGACGATCATGGCCCAGCCGTAGCGGGTGGTGGTGTTGGTGATGGATGACTGCATGGCGGAAGAACGCTGATGGGTCCGGATTTCTTCCGCAGTGTGCCCTACTCTCCCCCTTGTGGGGAGGGTCGATCCGCGTAGCGGATCGGGGTGGGGTCTTCGTAGGCCCCGCCCCGTCTTGCAATCTCCGCTTTCGAGCCGACCCTCCCCACATGAGGGAGGGTCGGCGCCTACCCACTCACCCTGAAGAAATCGACAAAAGCCCTGAGCGCCGGGCGCATCTGGCGGCGGCTCGGATAGTAGACGAAGAAGCCGTCGAAGGACGGGCACCAGTCCTCCAGCACGCGGATCAGCCGGCCGTCGGCGAGCGGCGCCCGCACATAGGGCTCGAAGACGAAGGCGAGGCCTGCGCCGTCGACCGCCGCCTGGGCGATCAGATGGTCTTCGTCGAGGATCAGCGGTCCCTCGACCGCCATCTCGATTTCCTCGCCGTCCTTCTCGAATTCCCAGCGATAGAGGATGCCGCTGGAGAAGCGGAAGCGGATGCAGCGGTGATCGGCCAGATGGCGCGGATGGCGCGGCTTGGGGTTCGTTTCGAAATAGGCCGGCGCGGCGACGACGGCGCCGCGAAGGTTGGGCCCGATCCGCACCGCGATCATGTCGCGCTGCAGGCTTTCGCCAAGCCTGACACCGGCGTCGAACCCACCTTCGACCACGTCGGTGAAGCGGTCCTCGATGACGATCTCCAGCACGATGTCGGGATAGGCAGCGGTGAAGGCGCCGAGCCGTGGCGTCAGCACCAGATGCGCTGCGGTGCGCGGCACGCTGAGCCTGAGATTGCCGGCCGGCCGGTCGCGCGCCTCCACCGCCGTCTCCAGCGCCAGGTCGATCTCGGACAATGCCGGCCGCAGCCGTTCCAAGAGCTGCGCGCCTTCCTCGGTCGGGGCGACGCTGCGCGTGCTGCGCGCCAGGAGCCGCACGCCAAGCCGGGCCTCGAGGCTCGACACGGCATGGCTGACCGCCGACGGCGCGATGCCGAGCTCGCGCGCGGCGCCTCGAAAGCTGGCGCATTGGGCGACGGTGGCGAGCACGGCTAGTTGCGAGAGGTTCGTTCGGTTCATTGTTCTATTTTATAGAGCATGCCGTGCAAAAGAGACAGAATTATCGAACGTATTGCGAGACGCTATCCCTCCCTCATCGCAACAAGGAGACGCGTGATGCAAACCCGCAAACTTGGAACTGAACTCGAAGTCTTCCCGGTCGGCCTCGGCTGCATGGGCATGAGCTTCGGCTATGGCGGTCAGCCGGAGGCCGAAGCTATCGCCACGCTGCGCCGCGCCGTCGAGATCGGCGTCACCTTCTTCGACACGGCCGAGGTCTACGGTCCCTATGAGAACGAGATCCTGCTCGGCAAGGCGCTGAAGCCTGTCCGCGACAAGGTGACGATCGCCACCAAATTCGGCTTCAAGATCGCCGAGGAAGGCTCAGGCACCGAGCGCATGATCGGCGTCGACAGCCGCCCCGAGCATGTCAAGGCGGTGGCCGAAGCCTCGCTCAAGCGGCTCGATACCGATGTGATCGACCTCTACTACCAGCACCGCGTCGATCCCAACGTGCCGATCGAGGACACGGTCGGCGCCATGGCCGAACTGGTGCGCGAGGGCAAGGTGCGGGCGCTCGGCCTCTCGGAGGTAAGCGGCGCGACGCTGCGCCGGGCGCATGCCGTGCATCCGATCGCCGCCGTGCAGAGCGAATATTCGCTGTGGAGCCGCGACCCCGAGGACGAGGTTTTTGCCGTCTGCCGCGAACTCGGCATCGGTTTCGTGCCCTACAGCCCGCTCGGCCGCGGCCTGTTGACCGGCACGATCGCCAAGCCCGACGTGCTTGGCGCAGGCGACTGGCGGCTCGGCCTGCCGCGCTTCCAGGCCGAAGCCATGGAAGCCAACAACGCGGTCATCGCGGTGCTGGAAAAGCTGGCGGCGGAAAAGGGCGTGACGCCGGCGCAGATGGCGCTCGCCTGGGTGCTGCACCAGGGCGATTTCATCGTGCCGATCCCCGGCGCGCGCAAGATCCGCCACCTGGAGCAGAACACGGCGGCGACCGGGATCGAGCTGAGCGCCACCGAGGTTGCCGCAATTGGTGAGGCGCTGTCACCCGACAAGGTGGTCGGCAAGCGCTATACGGAGGAGCTGCTGGCGCTGGTGAATGGGTGACGTTCCAGCATCCGATTGCTGTGAGACGCTGGCGGGACACGCCCCCCTCTGTCCTGCCGACATAAGGCTCTTTACCTCCGCTGTACCCCTGAAACTGCCTACCAAGGCACCACGCTAATCTCCGGCCAGTTCTCCCTCGCCCGTCTGCCCTTCGCCTCATGCGTCCGCTGATTGTCCAGCACCCGGTTTGGCGTAATCCGGAATGAAAAAAGGTCATCGAGCCCGAACGGCGCCACCAACTCCAGCGCCCCATCCCAACCGTAGCGCACCCCCACAGCATGCGTCTTCGAAGCAAAGTAACTGATCGACTCACTCGCGCTCGCATAGCGCGGACACTCCTGCCCGAACTTGGCCGGATACCACAGATGCACCCGCGCCTGGTTGCGCACTTCGACCGGCAACGGCAGGCCGCGGAAATGCTCAGCCGCCCGGCGGATCACGCCATCCTCGGCCTCGTAGGAAAGGTCGGCGTCGTCGAAATAGAACAGGTCGACATCCTTGATGCCGTAGCCCGGCGGCTTGCCGGTCAGATGGTTCCAGACGCTGTTGTAGAGCGCGCCGGACACCATCAGCCAGTCCGGCAAGGCTAACGCGCGTACCCTTGCCAACGTCTCTGCCAGCAGCGGGTCGGCCGCGACGATGGCGAGGAAGGCCGCGCGCTGCTCTTCGAAGGGAAGGCCGGAATAGCGGAGATGGTCCATCGCCCTTTGGACGGCGATTCGCCATCGCTCCGCAATCCGCCAGAGCAATTCCAGGAAAAGCGCGTCGCGGTTTTCCGTGCGTAAGACAGATGCATAAGAGCGGCGTTGAGCCGCTCTATGTCCTGAGCACACCGCCCGTCTGCTTGTTGACGTTCTCGACGATGCGTTTTGCGAGCGCCTCGAAATCCTCGTCGGTCAGCGTCTTTTCGAGCGGCTGGATCGAGACTTCGATGGCTATCGACTTCTTGGCCGCGCCGAGCGCAGCGCCTTCGAAGACGTCGAACACCGACACGCCGGTGACCAGCTTCTTGTCGGCGGCTAAAGCTGCGCGCACAAGCATGCCGGCCTCGACCGTCCTGTCGACGACGAAGGCGAAATCGCGCTTCACCGCCTGGAAGGGCGAAAGCTCCAGCCTCGGCTTGGTGCGCGTCGGCTTGGCCTTCGGCTCCGGCACGGCATCGACATAGACCTCGAAGCCGCAGATCGGTCCGGCAACGTCGAGCGCTTCAAGCGTCTTCGGATGGAACTCGCCGAAGGTGCCGAGCACCGTCTTCGGTCCGAGCTTGATCGTGCCGGAGCGTCCGGGATGGTACCAGGCCGGACCGCCGGGCTCGATCTGCAGCCGGTCGACCGGCGCGCCGCAGGCCTCAAGTGCTGCGATCGCATCGGCCTTGGCGTCGAACACGCCGACCGGACCAGCATTGCCGGACCAGCTGCGGCCCGAGCCGTCGAGCTTGGTCGTGCCGCGGCGCACGCCGGCGGCGACGCGCCGCTGCTGGTCGGCAGCGTCGCCCTCATAGGTGCCGGAAACCTCGAACAGCGCGACATCGCCGATGCCTCGATCGGCATTGCGCTGCGCGGCAACGATCAGCCCCGGCAGCAGCGAGGGCCGCATGTCGGACATGTCGGCGGCGATCGGGTTGGCGAGCTTCAGCCCGTTCTGGCCGCCGCCGAAGAGCTCGGCGTGCTTTGCCGGAATGAACGACCAGGTGACGGCCTCCATCATGCCGCGCACGGCAAGAGCGCGCTTCGCCGCGCGGGTGCGGATCTGCAGCACGGTCAGGATCTTGCCGTTGACCGCATCGTGCGAGGTCAGCGGCTGCGGCGCGATATTGTCGACGCCGTGGATGCGCATCACTTCCTCGACGAGATCGGCCTTGCCGTCGACATCCGGCCGCCAGGACGGCACTTTCACCTCGACGACATCGCATGAGCTGTCCAGCTCGAATCCGAGGCGAGCCAGGATAGCGAGCGCTTCCTCTCTTGGCACCTCGATACCGGTCAGCCGCTTCACCTCCGAGAGTGGGAAGAAGATGATCTTCGGCTTGTGGCCGGCATAGCCCGCCACCTCGATTTCCGTCGGCGTGCCGCCGCAGAAATCGAGCACCAGCTTGGTCGCGAGCTCGACGCCCGGCACCATGAATTCGGGATCGACGCCGCGCTCGAAGCGGTAGCGCGCATCGCTGATGATACCGAGCGTGCGGCCGGTGCGGGCCGTCGTGATCGGGTCCCAGAGCGCCGATTCGATCAGCACGTCGGTGGTGTTCTCGTCGCAGCCCGAATGCTCGCCGCCCATGATGCCGGCGATCGATTCGACGCCGTCCTCGTCGGCGATTACGCACATTTCCGGCGTCAGCGTGTATTCGCGCCCGTCAAGCGCCAGCACCTTCTCGCCGACCCTGGCGCGGCGCACGGTGAGGTTGCCGGCGACCTTGTTGGCGTCGAAGACATGCAGCGGCCGGCCACGGTCGAAGGTGACGTAGTTGGTGATGTCGACCAGCGCGCTGATCGGCCGAAGCCCGATGGCGATCAGCCTCTGCTGCAGCCATTTCGGCGAGGGGCCGTTCTTCACGCCCCTCACCAGCGTCAGCGCGAAGCCGGGGCAGAGTTCCGGCGCCTCGATCTTGACCTTGACCGGGCACATCCCGTTGCCGGCATGCGGCATGATCGCGCCGCCGGTGAGCCGGCCGAGCCCGCTTGCCGCGAGGTCGCGCGCGATGCCGTAGACGCTGGTCGCATCGGGCCGGTTCGGCGTCAAATTGATCTCGATCACCGGATCGTCGAGATGCGCGTAGGCCGCGAAGCTGGCGCCGACCGGCGCATCCTCGGGCAGATCGATGATGCCGCTGTGCTCGTCGGAAAGTTCGAGCTCGCGCTCGGAGCACATCATGCCGTGGCTTTCGACGCCGCGGATCTTGCCGACAGAGAGCGTCACGTCGATGCCGGGAATATAGGTGCCGGGCGCAGCAAAAGCGCCGATCAGGCCGGCGCGGGCGTTCGGCGCGCCGCACACCACCTGCGCCGGCGGCTTGCCGTCGCCGGTGTCGACGGTGAGCACGCGCAGGCGATCGGCGTCGGGATGCTGCACGGCGGTCAGCACCCTGGCGATGACGAAGGGTTTTAGCCCAGCCTTGTCGTCGACATGTTCGACTTCGAGGCCGATCGCGGTCAGCCGCTCGACGATCTCGGCAAGCGGGGCGTCGGTCTCGAGATGATCCTTGAGCCAGGAGAGGGTGAATTTCATGACTGGGTTCCGTCCGGGTTAGACGATGATGGTCTTGGCACGCTGGTCCTCAGATGCCTCGGCAAGTCGTCCGGCATATGCAGGAAGGGAAGCTGCTCGCGCACATGGGCATGCAGTGTCGGCCTGAAATAGGCCGGCATGTCCATGGCGCCGAGCATGAAATAGATCTGGCCGGCCAGCCGCTCGTCGACATAGGCGATCGGCGAGCCGCAGACGCCGCAGAACGAGCGCGTCACCGGGCCGTTCTCGAATGTCTTCAGCGCCTTGCCCTCGAGCGCGATCTGGTCGGCCGTGAAGCCGACGAAGGCCGACACCGGCGCGCCGCTGGCGCGCCGGCAATCGCCGCAATGGCAATAGCTGATATGGTGCGGCTCGGCGGACGCCTCGAACCGCACCGCGCCGCAGCGGCAGCCGCCGGTATGCGGAGCCGTCATGTGGAGAGCCCCCCGAACAGCGTCGGCAGGTCGAGCGGCCTGAAACCGTAATGCGACAGCCAGCGCACGTCGGCGTCGAAGAAGGCGCGCAGGTCCGGCATGCCGTATTTCAGCATGGCGATGCGGTCGATGCCCATGCCCCAGGCAAAGCCCTGATATTCGTCGGGATCGAGCCCGCCATGACGCAGCACGTTGGGATGCACCATGCCGCAGCCCAGGATCTCCATCCAGTCGGTGCCTTCGCCGAAGCGCACTTCGCCTGGCCGCGAGCGGTCGCACTGGATATCGACCTCGAGGCTGGGCTCGGTGAACGGGAAGAAGGACGGCCGGAAGCGCATCTTCACGCTCGGCACCTCGAAGAAGGCCTTGCAGAACTCCTCCAGCACCCACTTCATGTTGGCGATGTTGGCGGTCTTGTCGATCACCAGCCCCTCGACCTGATGGAACATCGGCGAGTGCGTGGCGTCCGAATCCTGCCGGTAGGTCTTGCCGGGGATGACGATGCGGATCGGCGGCTTCTGCCGCTCCATGGTGCGGATCTGCACGGGCGAGGTGTGCGTGCGCAAAAGCTTGCGCTCGCCCTTCTCGTCCGGCTGGAAAAAGAAGGTGTCGTGCATCTCGCGCGCCGGATGTCCCTCCGGGAAGTTCAGCGCCGTGAAATTGTAATAGTCGGTTTCGATGTCCGGACCTTCGGCGATCGAGAAGCCGAGGTCGCCGAAGATCGCCGCGATCTCGTCGATCACCTGACTGATCGGATGGATGCGGCCGCGCTCGGCCGGCGACTGCCGCACCGGCAGCGTCACATCGACCTTTTCGGCCGCGAGCCGTGCCGCGATCGCCACGTCCTTCAGTTCCGCCTTGCGCGCTGTCAGCGCATCGGTGACCCGGTTCTTGAGCCCGTTGATCGCCGGGCCCTTCACCTGTCGCTCCTCGGCGCTCATCGCGCCCAGCGTCTTCAGCATTTCGGAGACCGAGCCCTTCTTGCCCAGCGCCGAGACGCGCACCGCCTCGATCGCCTGCTCGTCGGCCGCGGCCGCGATCTCCGCAAGCAGCGAGGTTTCAAGGGTTTCAAGATTTCCAGCGGTGGCGTTCACGGCGAAACTCTCTCGATGGGGTAACCAGCACCGTGCGGTGTGTTACCATTTTGGCTGCATCAGAAACGAAAAAACCCGCGCCAGCCCTGCCAGCGCGGGTTTCCCAAATCAAGTGTCGAAAAGCTTGGGAAGGCGCTGGTTAGGCTACAGCGCTCTCAAAAGCATTCGGCGTGGTGTTCTTCAGATATTCGAGCGCGACCTTGGCCTTGGCGACCAGCGCTGCGAAAGCCTGCGGCTCATGGATGGCCATGTCCGAAAGGACCTTGCGGTCGATCTCGATGCCGGCCTTGTTGAGGCCGTCGATGAAGCGGCCATAGGTCAGGCCGTGCTCGTGCACCGCCGCGTTGATGCGCTGGATCCACAGCGCGCGGAACGAGCGCTTGCGGTTCTTGCGGTCGCGATAGGCGTATTGCAGCGACTTCTCCACCGCCTGCTTGGCGATGCGGATGGTGTTCTTGCGGCGGCCGTAGAAACCCTTGGCGGCTTTCAGGACCTTCTTGTGCTTGGCGTGGGCGGTGACGCCTCTCTTTACGCGTGCCATGTCATGATCTCCTTAAAACGCTATCCAGCCGAGGGGTTTAGAGGCCGTTCGGCAGAAAATTCTTGATGACCTTCTTGCCGTCCGGTTCAGCCAGAACCATCGTGCCGCGGGCATCGCGAATGAACTTGTTGGAACGCTTGATCATGCCATGACGCTTGCCGGCGGCGGCCGACAGCACCTTGCCGGTGGCAGTAATCTTGAACCGCTTCTTGGCGGCCGATTTGGTCTTCATCTTGGGCATTTTGCTTCCTTTCATGGGGGCCCACAATCGGGCCATTGTTCGCTTCGGGCCGACCAAAGCCCGAAAAGCAAATGAAACCGCCACGGCATGCCCTGCCGGGCGGTTTTCCTTTTTTGTTCGGCGTATCGTGCCTATAGCCGATACGCGGAACGGCGGTCCTATAGATCAAACGGCGTCCGCGCGCAACACCTCAACCGATGCGACGCTCTGTCCCCAAATCAGGGCAACCGGAACCACACCGGCAGCATTCCCGACTGCTGGGCGCCGTCGATCAGCTCGAAGGCAGGCAGCGCCACCAGGAACACAAGCCCGTCGAGCAGCGTGTTCAACAGCAGGCGCGGCTTGAAGCTGCCGGTGTCGCCCTCGTCGTAGAGCGAGAGCTTGGGGAAGAAGCGCGGCACCCTAGCCAGATAGGCCTGGTAGGGCGCACCGAGGACTTCCTTGAGATATCGCTCCTCGCGCAGGATGACGATGTGGAAGGCGCCCGCGCAAAGAAGCGCGAACAGGATGATCCCACTGAACGAGCCGATCTGCGCGCCGACGCCGGCTGCGGCTATGGTCGAAAAGACATAAAGCGGATTGCGGGTGATCGAATAGGGTCCGCCGGTGACCACTTCGGAGGATTTGCGTCCGCCGATATAGAGCGTCGCCCACAGGCGCCCGACGATGCCGAGAAAGATCAGCAGTACGCCGAACATCTCGATCGACTCGTGGATCGGAGTATCCGGCGGAAAGCTCGACTGGCCGAACAGCAATGCCGCGAACAGCACCACGATCAGCACCGCCAGCACCAGCCTGCGCATCTGCTGGTAGCCGCCCAACCCGGCGGGCGGGTTGTCATTCGCGAATTTCACGTCATCGACCATGATTGCAGTCCGATCGTCGAGGGTTTGCCGGCGATCGGGTAGGCGCCCGCCGATCGTCGGGACGCCGTGCTCCGCAATTCAGGCGGATTTTGGAGCACGAAGCAGCGCCGGCCGGTCAATTCTCTTTCTCGAAACCGTGATCGGTGCGACGGATTGCGGCGGTCGCGACGGATGGCTCCTGGAGGGAAAGGAAGGCGCCCTGTCAGCGGGGCGCCAGCACCATCATCATCTGGCGGCCTTCGAGCTTCGGCTCGGCCTCGACCTTGGCGATAGGCGCCACTTCCTCGCGGACCTTGTTCAGAAGCTGCATGCCGAGCTCCATGTGCGCCATCTCGCGGCCGCGGAAGCGCAGCGTCAGCTTGACCTTGTCGCCTTCCTCGAAGAAGCGCCGCACGGCCTTCATCTTGGTCTCGTAGTCATGGCTGTCGATGTTCGGGCGCATCTTGATCTCCTTGATCTCGATGACCTTCTGGTTCTTTCGCGCTTCGGCCGCCTTCTTCTGGTTGGCGTATTTCAGCTTGCCGAGATCGAGGATTTTTACGACGGGCGGCTGCGCATTGGGCGATATCTCGACGAGATCGAGCCCGGCCTCTTCGGCCAGCAGCAGCGCGTCATTGATGGAAACATCGCCACGATTGTGGCCGTCTGCGTCGATGAGTTGGACCCGGGGAACCCGGATGTCTCGGTTGGAGCGCGGGCCGTCCTTGGTGGGCGCCGCTGCTTTGAAAGGTCTGCGAATGGTCGTGGTCTCCTCGGCCGTTTCGTTCAGGGTTTTGAGTTCAATTGCTTGGACGCGCCTATGTGGTGAGCGCGCGGCCGGAGTCAATAGCACAGCCTCGCCAGGAAATCACCTCAAAGCTTGCTATCGCCTGCACCAAGCAAAGAAACGTCGCGAGCACTTTTCCGCGAACCATCGGTTGTGCCAAAAGACCCGGCCGGGAAGGACAACGTCATGAACGCCAGCGCACCAGTTTTCATCGATGTGGACAGAGCAAGTATCGCCGTCAGGCAGGCGCCGGGCTCAGCGCCGGGCATCGTCTGGCTGGGCGGCTACAAGTCCGACATGCTGGGCACCAAGGCCGAGGCGCTGTCGGCCTGGACGGCCAGCGAAGGCCGCGCCTGTCTGCGCCACGACTATTCCGGCCATGGCGAGTCGGGCGGCGCGTTTGCCGACGGCACGATCTCGAAATGGCTGGCCGAAAGCCTTGCCGTCTTCCGCGGCTTCAGCAAAGGCAAGCAGATCCTGGTCGGCTCCTCGATGGGCGCCTGGATCGCGCTGCGCATGGTGCAGGAATTGCGCAAGGCCGGCGACACCAGAGTCGCAGGCCTGGTCCTTTTGGCGCCGGCGCCGGATTTTACCGCCGAATTGATCGAGCCGGTGCTGACCAAGACACAAAAGCGCGACCTTTCGAAAAAGGGATTTTTCGAGGAACCGTCCGATTATTCGGATGAGCCCTATATCTATACGCGCGCGCTGATCGAGGACGGCCGGGCGAACCGGGTGATGACCGGGCCGATCGACACCCATTGCCCGGTGCATATCCTGCAGGGTCTGGCCGACCCGGACGTTCCGTCCGGCCATGCGCTGAAGCTTGCGGCGCTTTTGCCGGCCGACGACGTCACGCTGTCGCTGATCCCCGACGGTGACCATCGCCTGTCGCGCCCGGAGGACCTCGACCTGCTCAAGCGTGCCGTCGGCGACATGGTCCGGCGGGTCGCGTGAGCATGCGCATCTCCATTCCGATATCCGCCTTCGTCGCGGCAATCGTCGGCTTCGGCGGCACTTTGGCCATCGTCATTGCCGCCGCCAAGGCGGTCGGCGCGACGCAGATCGAGACCGCGAGCTGGGTAACGGCGATATGCGTGGCGATGGCCCTCGAATGCCTGTGGCTGTCCTGGCGCACCAAAATGCCGGTCATCACCGCCTGGTCGACGCCGGGCCTGGCGCTGATTGCCGCCTCCAGCGGCTTCACGATGCCGGAAGCCGTCGGCGCCTTCATCGTCACCGGCATGCTGTTGATCGCCACCGGCCTGTTCAAGCCGCTGACCCGGCTGATCGCGCAGATACCGGCCTCGGTGGCCTCCGGCATGCTGGCCGGCATCCTGGTCAGCTTCGCCATCAATGCGGTGAAGGCCATTCCCGCCGATCCCTGGCTGATCCTGCCGCTGATCGCCGCGTTCTTCGCCATCCGGCTGTTCAACCCGGCTTTGTCAGTGCTGGTGGTGCTGATCGGCGGCGGCCTTGCCGCCTTCCTCACCGGCCGCGTCGGCGGCCTGCCGGCGCCGGAACTGTCGATGCTGACGCTGGTCGCGCCGCAGTTTACCATTTCGGCGATCGTCGGCCTGGCCCTGCCGCTCTACCTCGTCACCATGGCCTCGCAGAACCTGTCCGGCCTCGCCGTGCTGAAAGCCGCCGGCTACCATCCGGAACCCGCTCCGCTGATCGGCGTCACCGGCCTGTTTTCGCTGCTCTCGGCGCCGTTCGGCGCCTCGACCACCAATCTGGCGGCAATCTCGGCGGCGATCTGCACCGGCCCGGATGTCCATCCCGACCCCGCCGAACGCTGGAAGACCGGGCCGTTCTATTCACTCGCCTACCTGGTCTTCGCCATCTTCGGCGCCTCGCTGGTGGCGATCTTCGCCGTCCTGCCGCAGAGCCTGATCGTGCTGGTCGCCGGCCTGGCACTGATGGCGCCTTTGGCCAACGCGCTGTCGATCGCGCTCCATGACGCAAGCGAGCGCATGCCGGCCACCGTCACCTTCGCGGTGACGGCCTCGGGGCTCACTTTGTTCGGCGTCGGCGCGGCGTTTTGGGGGCTGGTCGCCGGAATGGTCGTGCTTTTCCTCGAAAAACTCAAAAAGCGATAATCATTTCAGGCTCTTCGCCGGTTTTGGCCGGACTTGCCTTGAATCGCCGATTTCGCCTTCCCATTTCGATTCCACGCAGCCGGTTTGGCTGTCTCCAACGGAAGGATTGGGAGAAATGAACACAACCGCATTGATCCGTCCGGCCTGGACGCCGGCGACCATCGCGCTGATGGTGATCGGCTTCATGGTGTTCTGGCCGCTCGGCCTCGCCATGCTCGCCTACATCATCTGGGGCGACCGGCTCGATGGCTTCAAGCGCGACGTCAACCGCGCCACGGACGGCATCTTCGCCGGCTGCCGCCACGGTTCCGACAAGGCCGCCCGCTGGGGCCACGGCTCGTCCCGCACCGGCAACGTCGCTTTCGACGACTGGCGCGAGAAGGAGCTCGAGCGCCTCGCCGAGGAGCGCCGCAAGCTCGACGAGATGCTGAGCGAGTTCGACGAATATGCCCGCGAGCTGCGCCGCGCCAAGGACCAGGAAGAGTTCGACCGCTTCATGGCCCAGCGCAACAAGCCGACCGCGCCGACCACCACGAACGACACGACCGGAAAGACCGGTCCTAAGCGCGGCAAGGGCACGAACCTGCTCGACGACTGAGGCCAGGCGACAGGCTTTGGTACGATAAAACGGCGTCGCGCGAGCGGCGCCGTTTCTTTTTTGTTCTCCATGTAGCTTCACTCCACTGGCCGTTTTCCTCGAATCGCGTATCGTCCAGCAATGTCCCTCGGCTTCTTTCGCAACCTGACCAAGCCCAAGCCCAAGCCCGTCGTGGAGCGCGAGCATTGCGTCGCCGGCCGCACGCTGCCGCTCAAGATCGTCGAGAGCGCCAGGGCCCGACGGCTCACGCTGCGCATCGATTCCGGTGGTCAGGGCCTGCGCATCACCGTGCCACCCGGCCTGCGCCGCGGCGAAGTCGAGAAATTCCTCGACCGCCACCAGGACTGGCTGGAGCAGCGCCTGGCCAAGGTGCCGATGCGCCCGCAGGTGCGGCCGGGCATCAAGGTCCCGATCCGCGGCGTGCCGCATCGCATCGTCCATGAGCCGGCAAAGCGCGGCACCGTCACCGTCGCGCGCGACGATCGCGGCCCGCTGCTGATCGTCCATGGTGAGCGCGTGCACCTGCCGCGCCGTATTGCCGATTATCTTAAGCGCGAGGCCAAGCGCGAGATCGAGAAGCTGGTGGTCAAGCACACCGAGGCGATCGGCAAGCGCGCCAAGGCAATCCGGTATAAGGATACCTCCAGCCGCTGGGGGTCATGCACCTCGGAGGGCAATCTCTCCTTCTCGTGGCGCATCATGATGGCGCCGCCGCCGGTCATCAATTACCTGGTGGCGCATGAGGTCGCGCATCTGAAAGAGATGAACCACGGCCCGAAATTCTGGAAGCTGTGCGAAAAGCTCTGCCCCGACACCGACCGCTGCAAGGACTGGCTGAAGCGCAACGGCGGCGCGCTGCAGGCGATTGTGTTTGAGTAGGAGTAAGTGGCAGTAGATCAGACCGTTAGGTCGTGATCCTTCGCGCCCCCCTCTGTCCTGCCGGACATCTCCCCCACAAGGGGGTAGATTGGCAGCTTCGGCGCCCCGCTAGACCCTGCGACGCTGGCGATTGGCGAAAGCCGCGGTGACGTCCGATCTCCCCCAAGTGGGGGAGATGGTCGGCAGGCCAGAGGGGGGCGCTGTCCCGCCGGCCTTCGCCGCGTGCAGAAGCGCCGGCCCCTCAATCATCATTCGCCGCGTTGAGCTCCTCCGGCTTCAGTCCCTCGTCGCCATGATGCGGCCAGGGCAAAAAATTCCTGTCGAAGGCATCGCTGCCGAAATACTCCAGCGCCCGGTGCGCCTCGGCGCCGTTGAAGGCGGCCTTGTCCATCAGATGCGCGATCACCTCGCGCGCCTGCGCGATCTTCTGTTTGAGTTCGGCGACGGTCTGGTCGGCCATTTGTCTGCTCCCGCCTGCATTGCCTTAGATTCAAGTTAGCGCTTTCTGATCGTCCGGCAACAGCGTGCTTTTTCTCGACTCTTTGGCCGTTTCGTGCCAATCCCGCGCCATGACGCTCGACATCAAGATCTGCGGATTGAAGACCGATGCCGCGATGGCCGCTGCCCTTGCCGGCGGCGCTAGCCATGTCGGCTTCATTTTTTTCGCCAAGAGCCCTCGCTATGTCGAACCCGTCGACGCTGGCCGTCTGCGCGAAGCTGCGCGCGGTAAGGCCAAGGCGGTCGCCGTCACCGTCGATGCCGACGATGCCTTCCTCGACGAGATCGTCGCCAGGATGCGCCCCGACATGCTGCAGCTCCACGGCGCCGAAACGCCGGAACGGGTGGCGGAGCTGAAGGCGCGCTACGGCCTGCCGGTGATGAAGGTGCTGTCGGTCAGCGAAGCGGCGGATCTCGACCGGCTGAAACCCTATGTCGGCATCGCCGACCGTCTGATGTTCGACGCCAAGCCGCCCAAGGGGTCGCAATTGCCGGGCGGCAACGGCGTCGCCTTCGACTGGCGCATCCTTGCCGGCCTTGACGCCGGCCTCGATTACATGCTTTCCGGAGGGCTCAACGCCGCCAATGTCGGCGATGCCCTGAGACTGGCCAATCCGCCCGGAATAGACATTTCGTCGGGCGTGGAGAGCGCTCCGGGCGTCAAGGATCCGGCGCTGATCGAGCAGTTTTTCCGGGCCGTCAGGGCCGCGCGCGACGACCGCGCCGCCTGACGAACCCAACCTGGGCATGCCGCGGAAAGGCGAAAGCCGGCCTCCCGGCAGGCTCACCAGTCAAGACTTAGGAGATCGGCGATGAACAAGCCGGCTATGCCCAATTCCTTCCGCACCGGGCCCGACGAGCAGGGCATGTTCGGCATTTTCGGCGGCCGCTTCGTCGCCGAGACGCTGATGCCGCTGATCCTCGACCTCGAAGAACAGTGGAACAAGGCCAAGAACGATCCGGAGTTCAAGGCCGAGCTGCAGAACCTGTCGACCCACTATGCCGGGCGGCCCTCAAAACTCTATTTCGCCGAGGGCCTTACGAAACATCTTCGTGAAGTTTCCTCGGCGAAGGGCCTCGGGGGCGGCGCCAAGGTCTACTTCAAGCGCGAGGACCTCAACCACACCGGCTCGCACAAGATCAACAATTGCCTCGGCCAGATCCTGCTCGCCAAGCGCATGGGCAAGAAGCGCATCATCGCGGAGACCGGCGCCGGGCAGCACGGCGTTGCCTCGGCAACCGTTGCGGCGCGCTTCGGCTATCCTTGCGTCGTCTACATGGGCGCCACCGACGTCGCCCGCCAAAGCCCCAATGTCTTCCGCATGAAGCTGCTCGGCGCCGAGGTGCGGCCGGTCACCGCCGGCCACGGCACGCTGAAGGACGCCATGAACGAAGCCCTGCGCGACTGGGTGACCAATGTCGAGGACACCTATTACCTGATCGGCACCGCTGCCGGTCCGCACCCCTACCCGGAGCTGGTGCGCGACTTCCAGTCGGTGATCGGCTCGGAAGCCCGCGCCCAGGTGCTCGAGCAGGAAGGCCGGCTGCCCGACGTCATCATCGCCTGCGTCGGCGGCGGCTCCAACGCCATCGGCCTGTTCCATCCCTTCCTCGACGACAAGGATGTCCGCATCATCGGCATCGAGGCGGGCGGGCGTGGCCTTGACGGCGTCGAGCACTGCGCCTCGATGAATGCCGGCAAGCCCGGTGTGCTGCACGGCAACCGCACCTATCTCCTGCAAAATGACGACGGCCAGATCCTCGATGGCCATTCGATCTCGGCCGGCCTCGATTATCCGGGCGTCGGGCCCGAGCATTCGTGGCTGCGCGATTCGGGCCGCGTCCAATACGAGCCGATCCTCGACAACGAGGCGCTGGAAGCCTTCCAGCTGACGACCCGCGTCGAAGGCATCATCCCGGCGCTGGAATCGGCGCACGCCATTGCGCATGCGATGAAGATCGTGCCGACCATGGACAAGGACCAGATCGTCATCGTCAACCTGTCCGGTCGCGGCGACAAGGACGTGCACACGGTGGCCTCGATGCTGGGCATGGAGATCTGACAATGACCACCCGCATCGACCGCCGCATGGCGAAACTGAAGGCCGAAGGCCGCCCGGCTTTGGTCACCTATTTCATGGGCGGCGACCCGGACTACGACACCTCGCTGTCGATCATGAAGGCGCTTCCGGGGGCTGGCAGCGACGTCATCGAGCTTGGCATGCCGTTCTCCGATCCGATGGCCGACGGCCCCGCCATCCAGGCGGCGGGCCTCAGGGCGCTCAAAGGCGGCCAGACTCTGGTCAAGACGCTCAGGATGGCGTCGGAATTCCGCGCCGGCGACAATGAGACGCCGATCGTTTTGATGGGCTACTACAACCCGATCTATATCTACGGCGTCGACCGCTTCCTCACTGACGCCAAGGCAAGCGGCATCGACGGCCTGATCGTCGTCGACCTGCCGCCGGAAATGGACGAGGAGCTCTGCATTCCGGCGCTGAAGGCCGGCGTCAACTTCATCCGGCTGGCGACGCCGACCACCGACGACAAGCGCCTGCCCAAGGTTTTGGAGAACACCTCCGGCTTCGTCTACTACGTCTCGATGACCGGCATCACCGGCTCAGCCCTTGCCGACACGGCCAAGGTCGCCACGGCGGTCAAGCGCATCAAGGGCCACACCGCTCTGCCGGTCTGCGTCGGTTTCGGCGTCAAGACCGCCGAGCAGGCCCGGGTGATCGGCGCCTCGGCCGACGGCGTCGTCGTCGGCACCGCGATCGTCAACGCGGTCGCCAATGTGCTTGGGCCGAAGGGCGAGAAAACCGCAGATCCGGCCGAGGCGGTCGCCACCCTGGTCAGCGGCCTCGCCCAGGGCGTCCGCTCGGCCCGCCTTGCTGCCGCCGAATAGTTTTCCTACCTCCTCCTTGTCAGGACGGGAGCCGAAGCGATGAACTGGATCACCAATTACGTTCGCCCGAAGATCAATTCAATGCTCGGCCGGCGCACCGACATGCCGGAAAATCTCTGGATCAAGGATCCCGAGACCGGCGAGATGATCTTCCACAAGGACCTCGAATCCAACCAGTTCGTCATCCCGGCTTCCGGCCACCACATGAAGATCTCGGCCAAGGAGCGGCTGAAATACTTCTTCGACGACGGCAAATACGAGACGCTGGACAATCCCAAGGTCGTCCAGGACCCGCTGAAGTTCCGTGACGAGAAGCGCTACACCGACCGCCTGAAAGAGGCGAAGGCCAAGACCAGCCTCGAGGATGCGATCCTCAATGCCGCCGGCAGCATCGACAGCCTGCCGGTTATCGTCACCGTGCAGGATTTCGCTTTCATGGGCGGCTCGCTCGGCATGGCCGCCGGCGAAGCCATCGTTCATGCCTTCGAGGTCGCGCTGCAGCGCAGGCGGCCGCTGATCCTGTTCGCGGCCTCGGGCGGCGCGCGCATGCAGGAAGGCATCCTCTCGCTGATGCAGCTGCCGCGCACCACGGTCGGCGTCGACCGGCTGAAGGAAGCCGGCCTGCCCTATATCGTCGTGCTCACAAATCCGACGACGGGCGGCGTCACCGCCTCCTATGCCATGCTGGGTGACGTCCACATCGCCGAGCCCGGCGCGCTGATCGGCTTTGCCGGCCCGCGTGTCATCGAGCAGACGATCCGCGAAAAACTGCCTGACGGCTTCCAGCGTGCCGAATACCTGATGGAGCACGGCATGGTCGACATGGTGGTCTCGCGTCTGGAGATGCGCCAGACCATCGGGCGGCTGCTGAAGATGCTGCTCAAGATGCCGGAAGCTGAAAAGCCGGTCGAGCCAGAGATCCTGCCGCCGGCCGTCGTCAACGAGGCACGGCCGCAGGCCTGACGCGACACCGTTCGCCGCGAACCGCGATTGCGCGGCAGCCATGCTGCGCTTAGGATTCCGCTATGACAACGCTCGCCGCCGACCGCGAAATCGAACATCTGATGACGCTTCATCCGAAAGGCTTCGACCTTTCGCTGGACCGCATCACCCGCCTGCTTGAGCGTCTCGGCAATCCGCAGGACCGGCTGCCGCCGGTCATCCATATCGCCGGCACCAACGGCAAGGGTTCCTGCGCCGCCTTCGCGCGGGCGCTACTGGAAGCCGCGGGTCACCTCGTCCATGTGCATACCTCGCCGCATCTGGTGAACTGGCACGAGCGCTACCGGCTGGCGGCCGAGGGCGGCGGCAAGCTGGTCGACGACGACGTCTTTGCCGAGGCCATCGCGCGCGTCGCCAAGGCCAATCAGGGCCAGAAGATCACCGTCTTCGAGATCCTGACCGCCGTCACCTTCATCTTGTTTTCCGAGCATCCGGCCGAAGCCGCGATCATCGAGGTCGGGCTCGGCGGGCGTTTCGACGCCACCAATGTCGTGGAGCGGCCTGCGGTCTCGGTGATCATGCCGGTGTCGCTGGATCACGAAGCCTATCTTGGCGACCGCGTCGAGCTGATCGCGGCCGAAAAGGCCGGCATCATGAAGCGCGGCTGCCCGGTGGTGATCGGCGCGCAGGAAAGCGAGACGGCGCTCGAGGTGCTGATCGAGACCGCCGAGCGGCTCGACTGCCCGACCGTCGTCTACGGCCAGGATTTCCTGGCCTTCGAGGAGAACGGGCGCATGGTCTATCAGGACGAGGACGGCCTGATGGACCTGCCGCTGCCTCGCCTGCCCGGACGGCATCAGTTCGCCAATGCCGCCGCGGCGATCGCCGCGGTCAAGGCGGCCGGGTTCGAGATCGGCCACCGCGCCGCCGAACGGGCGATGGTCGATGCAGCCTGGCCGGCCCGCATGCAGAAGCTGACGCAGGGCCGGCTGGTGGACCTCGCGCCCAAGGGCGCCGAGATCTGGCTCGACGGCGGTCACAATCCGGGCGCCGGCGTCGTCATCGCCGAAGCGCTGGCCGAGCAGGAGGAGAAGAATCCGCGTCCGCTGATCCTCATCTCCGGCATGATCAACACCAAGGACCAGAGCGGCTATTTCAGTGCCTTCAAGGGGCTCGCCCGCCATGTCTACACGGTGCCGGTCAGCAAGAGCGATGCCGGCGTGCCGAATGACGAGCTAGCGCTGCGCGCCACCGAGGCCGGCCTGTCGGCCGAGCCGGTCAGCTCCGTCGCCAACGCGCTGATGCTGCTGCGCGACAGCTGGGACGGCCCGGCGCCGCGCATCCTCATCGGCGGCTCGCTCTATTTCGCCGGCGCGGTGCTGGACGAGAACGGCACGCCGCCGACTTGAGGCGATGGTTCAAGAGCAGCTCAGAAATCCCATGGGGAGATCAAGTCAAGGCCAGCGGAGCCAAAGTCGCTCAGATTGCGTGTTGCCAGCCGGCCACCGTTAACGCGGGCGATCGCTGCAATCATGCCGTCAGGAGCCGACATCCCCCGGCCTTGGCGCCTCGCAGTTCCCATGATCTCGCCATAGGCCAGGGCAGCCTCCACCGTGAGTCCGAAAATGCGATCGGCAAAGCGATGGCACCACTGGGAAAGTCCTTGCTCGAGGCGGTCAGCGCGCTCATCAGGCCGTATCTTTTGGATGCCGAAAGCGATTTCACCAATCGCCACTGTGGGAAGGGCCAGTTCGGCATCGTTTCGGACAAGCCAAGCCAGAACGGCCGCGTTCGGTACCTTCTTAAGAGTCTCCGACATCACGTTGGTATCGACGAAGATCAAAGCTCGGGCCCCGTATGAACCTCGCGGCCTTCGCGGATAATTTTCTCCAGATCAATGTCGGCGCCGCTGCTTGCCGCTAGGCGGGCATAGAAGGTGGACGCGGGTTCGCGCCCCGCTTCCCGAATCTCGTAGGATTCAAGCGCGCGTTCGACCACGTCGGCTATGGAACGATTCTCGCGACGCGCAAGCCGATGAGCAAGGTCTCGCGCCTTTGCGCTACGGACTGAGAGCTGTGGTTCGGCCATTTGAAACTCCGCTTGACAGAATATATGTTGACAAGGGCCTTGCCATCAAGATGGCAAGTGATGGCTAGCCATCATTTCGGAGGGAACCAAAGGAGCCGACCATGATCAAGGTGAAGCAGCTCGCCCATGTCTGCATCTTCGCGCATGACCTGGAGGCGACGCGCGGCTTCTACCGGGACGTGCTCGGCATGGACACAAGGTTCAATTTCCTGCGTGACGGCAGGATCTTCGGCTTCTACCTCGATTGCGGCGGCCGCAGCCATGTCGAAGTCTTCGAGAAAGCCGAGGCCAGCTACAGCGAGGCAAACCAGATCAACCACTTCTGCCTCGAGGTGGAAGACATCGATACCGCCATCGCCCATATCCGGTCGAAAGGGGTCGAGGTCACGCCGAAGAAGCTTGCCTGCGACGACACCTACCAGGCCTGGATCAAAGACCCCAACGGGGTGAAGATCGAGCTGTTCGAGTACACGGACAAGAGCGCGCAATTCACCGGCGGCGACCGCGTCGCCGACTGGTGATGCTGCCTGGCTTAAAGGCTACTTCAGTTCAATCTCGATGAAGGCGTATTCGCCGTCATTGGCGTTGATGACGTCGTGCTCGACGCCTTCCTTGCGGAAATAGGGCGCGCCCTGCTTCATCTCGGCGAAGGATTCGCCGTCCTTGGTCAGAAGCTTCACCTTGCCGTCCATCAGCGGCACGACGACATAGTCGTGGCCGTGGCGGTGCCAGCCGGTGTTGGCGCCAGGCGCGAAGCGGTATTCGGTGACGATCACCCGCTCATTGTCGATGAAGACGGTGGCCTTGGCTGTTCCGGTCATGGCGCTCTCCCTTTTTCCCAAAGCAGAAGACATGACGTGCGCGCATGCGAGGGCCAGAGCGCCATGAGCGATGGCGCCAAAGAAAAAGCCCGGCGCGATTGGCCGGGCTCGTCCTTGAAATCTTCTGGTTGGGTCAGGCGAGGCTGCCGTTGATCCAGTGCGACAACGCGGTCTTTGGCGCGGCGCCGACCTTCATGTCGGCCACTTCGCCGCCCTTGAAGATCATCAGCGTCGGGATCGAGCGCACGCCATACTGCGCGGCCAACTCGGGATTCTCGTCGATGTTGAGCTTGGCGACCTTGATCTTCGAGCCCAGCTCCTTGGCGATGTCTTCCAGCGCCGGGGCGATCATCTTGCAGGGACCGCACCACTCGGCCCAGAAATCCACCACGACCGGCTCCTTGGCGTTGAGCACATCGGCCTGGAAATTGCCCTTGTCGACCTTGACGGTGGCCATGCTGAAATCCTTTCGAAAACTCGGGGTTGCACCAAATGTGGTGGTTGTAGCGGCGATGTTCAAGCAGTTCTTGTGTCACGCTCCCGTGAGTCGGGCAAGGGCATCGTCCATGGCCTTGGCCGGCAGCTCGATCAGCCTTGGCGCCTCGGTGAAGAGCAGCGCAGCCGACACCTCGCGGCCCGGATAAAGCGGCTTGAGCAGCGCGCGGTAAAGCGCAAGCTGGAGCACATAGGCCGCCGGCACTTCGGCCAGGCCCGCCGGCGCCGGCCGGTTGGTCTTGTAGTCGACGATCGAGACCTTTTCCGCAGTGACGGCCAGCCGGTCGATCTTGCCGGAGATGGAACGCAACTTGCCCTTCACCTCCAGGCTGCCCATGACAGCGACTTCCGCTCGTGAAGACGGCGAGAACAGCGCGCCAAAACTTCTGTCGGAAAGGATCGAAAGCACCGCTTCCAGCGCCAAGGCGCGTTCCTTCTCCGGCCAATCGGCGCCGGCGCGCGCCAGATAGCGTTCCGCGGCACCTCGCCTTTCGTCCTCGGCGATCCCGGGCAGCATCTGCAAAAGCTTGTGCAGGGCCAGTCCGCGCATCACCGCGAAGCCTGGCTCGGCCGCGGCGTCAAGCACAGGCGAACGCGTGTCGGGTAAGGCTGCTGTCACCTCGTCGATCAGCGCCGAGGCGCCGGAGGGTGACAGTGGTCGCGGCAGGTCCTCATAAGGCGGCAGCGGCCGGAACAGGCTGTCCGGCAGCGGCGTGGCATGCTCCAATGGTGTCGTTTCGTCCGCTCCGGTAAGCGCCACCGGCGGCAGCTTGGTCATATGGAAGCGATGCACCGCCACATCGGCCGTCGCCGGATGCCGGCGCTCCGCGCTTTCCGGCGCACCGAGCAACGCCCGGCTGACGATCGAATGCCAGGTGCCGGCGCTCGGCGCCCGCTTGCCGTGATAGCCGCAGACGATCAGCCGGTCCTCGGCGCGCGTCATGCCGACATAGAGCAGCCGCCGATATTCGTCGTCGGCAAGCTCGCGCGCCCGCGCCGAAGCGGCCCGCGAAACGCCGTTGGCGACGTCGCTGGCCGAGCGCCAGAGATAGCCCTTGCCCCTCCACTCAGCGCCTGAGCTTTCGAACGCCATCAGCCGCGGCAGATGCTGGTCGCTGAACGGCGCCGACCCGCCGTCGACCAGGAACACGACCGATGCCTCGAGGCCCTTGGCCGCATGCACGGTCATGACGCGCACCTCGTCGCGCGTCTGGTCCATCTCGCGCTTGATCTCGGGGCCGCTGTTTTCCAGCGTCGAGAGGAAGGATTCCAAGCCCGGCAGGCCGGTGCGCTCTTCGGCCAGGCAGAAGCTCAGGAACTCGTCGAGGATGTCGCCGGCCTCCGGCCCGAGCCGCGCCGTCATCTTGCGGCGCAGGCCATCGCGCGAAAGCGCGGCGGCGTAGAACTCGAACACCGGCTTGAAGGCGACCTCGTTTGCCCAAGCGTCGAGCCGGCTAACGACGGCCGCCAGGGTCACGTCTCCTGCCGCATGCTGCCGGAGCGAGGCGATCAGCGACTGGCCCTTCTGCCTCTCGCCGGCCAACGCCAGCAAGGTCTCCTCGGACACCTCGAAGATCGGACTACGCAGCACGGCGGCCAAGGACAGATCGTCCTCCGGCTGGATCAAGAAATGGCCGAGCGCGATCAGGTCCTGCACGGCGATATGGCCGGGCAGGCTCAGCCTGTCGGCGCCGGCAACCGGGATCTGCCGGTTCTTGAGGCTGCGCGACAGCGCATGGACAAAACGGTCGCGCTTGCGCACCAGGACAAGGATGTCGCCGGCCGTCAGCTTGCGGCCTTTGCCCTCGATGACCTCGCCATTGCGCAGCCAATTCTGGATGGTTGTCGCCACATGTTCGGCGACGCGCACGGCCGGCGCGCTGGCATGGTTGACCGGCAAGGTCCAGTCGTCGGGCTCCTCGACCATTTCGGCGCCGATCGACGGCCACACCTCGACATAACCCGGCGCGTCGGTGCGGATCGCCTTGTGGCTCAGCGGATCGGGATCGTGGCTGATGCCGCGCCGCACGCCTGGCTCGGCAAAGACGCGGTCGACGGCGGCAAGCACGTCGTCGCTCGAGCGGAACGACCAGGTGAGTTTCAAGTCGGCGAAGGAGGCTTCGGCGTCGCGCACGCGCCCGGCAAACAAAAGCCGGCTCTCGGCAAAGGAATCGGGTGCTGCGCCCTGGAAGGAATAGATCGACTGCTTCTCGTCGCCGACGGCGAAGACCGTGCGCTTGACCGCCTCGCGCTGGCCAAGCCCGGCGAAGAACTCTTCCGTCAGCTTCTTCACCACCTCCCACTGGTCCGGGCTGGTGTCCTGCGCCTCGTCGAGCAGGATGTGATCGATGCCCTGGTCGAGCTTGAATTGCACCCATGGCCCGGCATCCGGCCGCGACAACAGGCTGACGGTCCGGGTGATGAGGTCGTTGAAGTCGAGAAAGCCCCGCCCGCGCTTCAGCTGCTCGTAGCGCGCGATCAGCCAGCCGGCGACGGTGAGCGCCGCGGCCGTGCCTTCAAGCATGCGGAACAGCGCCAGCCGGTCCGAGACATCGAGGATCGCCTTGGCTGCCGCCAGATAGCGCTCCGGCAGGTCCGGCAGCCTGTCGACCAGGGCCTTCTTGAAGATCTTCGGCGGGTCGTATGGGTCGCCATCGGAGCGCAGGAACGCCTTGGCGAGCAGCCGCAGCCGCCGGATCGGATCGGCCTCGGCAAAGGCGCTTTGCGCGTAAGGCAGCAAATTGTTCAGCACCTGCCGTGCGTCAGCCGCTTCCGCGGCGCGGGCGAATTCGGCAAATTGGTGAGGCGCAAAACCCGGCAGCGGCCACACGGACGCGGCGATGTCTTCGGCCGTCTGTCCTGGCCTGAAGCCGAATTCGGCGAAGAGCGGCCGGAAATCCCGGCTTCTGCCGAGTTTTTGGATGAAGTCGCGCAACGCGTCGCGCTTGCCGACGATCTCGGAGAGCAGCATGTCGAGCCCGAATTCGCCGCCGCGCTCCAGCACCGTGGCAAAGGCTTCCGCCAGGCCTTCGACGCCGGCGCCGGCGCCCGAGATCATGTCGCGGCGGGCCTCCGCGAACAGCGAGGCCTCCATCTGCGGGTCGAGCATCTCGAAATGCGCCGGGATGTTGGCTTCCAGCGGGAACTGATGCAGCACCGATTCGCAGAAGGCATGGATGGTCTGGATTTTCAGGCCGCCCGGCGTCTCAAGCGCCTCGGCAAACAAGCGGCGCGCGCGGCGCATTGTATCGCGATCGGCGCCGCGGCCGTCGAGCGCCGATATCCTCATCGCGAGTTCGGCATCGGGAAGCGCCGTCCATTCCGACAGGGTCGAGAACACCCGGTTCGACATGTTGGCGGCGGCCGCGCGCGTATAGGTGAGGCAAAGGATCTTCGACGGATCGGTGCCGTTGAGCAAAAGCCGGATGACGCGCTGCGCCAGCACATGCGTCTTGCCGGAGCCGGCATTGGCTGACACCCAGGCGGAATTCTGCGGGTCGGAGGCGCGCGCCTGGCTGGCGGCGGTATCGGAGGGGATCGGATATCTCATCCTTCCGCCTCGTCCTCGCTGGCGCCGCCGGCCGACCATTCGAGCACGCGCGCCAGATGGTCGTAGTCGCCATCGGCCTCACCCTCGCGGAAGGGCAGCGCGCGCGACAGATAGCCGCTGGTCGGGTCGGCATAGTGGAAGAGCAGCCGCTCCAGTCGCGCCCAGGCTTCCTCGGCAAGCTCGTTGGCGGTCTTCGGCTTGCGGTTATATTCGAGGATCGATTCCTCGAACACCTCGCCATTCGGCTTCAGCCGCACGAAGGCAAGCTGTGAGGGCTCGCAAATGCCGAGCTCCTTGAATGCGCCGCGCCTGAGCAACGCGCCTTCGAGCGCCAGTTGCGGCGACAAGAGCGTGTGCGCCTGCGCTTTCGAGGGCGAGGAGCCGGTCTTGTAATCGAGGATATCGGCCATGCCGCCGGCGAGCAGGTCGACGCGGTCGGCATAGCCCGAGAGCGTGACGCCGGTGCGGCCGACGACGGTCTTGTCGGCGCGCTCCTCGGCAAAGCGCCGGGCGACGGCCTCGGCGCGGGTATGTTCCCATTCGATGATGTTTTCCGCGAGCTTTTCGAAGCGTGGCCACCACACCGCCTCGATATCGGGCGGAAGCGCTGCGTCGGCAAAAGAGATGCGGCCGGCTTCGATCAGGCTTGCCAGCGCGCCCGGCGCCCTTGGGTCCTCTACCCGCCGCGAGAACAGATGCAGGATGGCGTGGAACAGCGTGCCGCGCTCGGCGGCGCCCGGATCGCGGATCAGCGGGTCGAGCGGCATCAGGCCGAGGACACGCCGGGCATAGATCGCGTAAGGATCGCGGCGCAGCGTCTCGATCTCGGTGACCGAGAAATGCTGCGGCCGGAGCCGCAGCGGCGGCTTCGGTTGCGGGCGCGCCGCGAAGTCTTTCCTGTCGCCGGCGTCGAGCGCGCGCGCCCAGCCAAGCAGCACATCGCCGCGCCGGCTAAGCGCTGCGGCCTGGTCCTTGCCGATGAAGGTGAGGATGCGCTGCAGCCAGCGCGACGGCACCGCCGGCGCGTCGCCCGATCGCGCCGAGCGCGTCAGCACCACGTCCTTGGCGCCCATCGCCATTTGGAAATCATGCGCGGCAAGGCCGATGCGCCGCTCCGGCGGCTCGAGGTCGATGCCGGTCTTCATCAGCCGCGACATGAAGCGGTCGCTCTCCGGCTTGCGCGGCCAGATCCCTTCGTTGAGACCGCCGATGACGAGCGTGTCGACGCTCTGCAGCCGGGCCTCCAGCGCGCCCCAGATGGCGATGTTGCGGTCGGTGCCTTGCGCCGGCTTGACCGTTTCCGGCGCGACCAGCGCCTCCATCACGTCCGGCCATTCACCGGCGGCGAAGGTGAAGGGCGAGGAGGCGGCGACCAGTCCGCGCAGCAGCTCGGCGAGCTTCTCGCCGGCGTCGCCGGCGTAGAGTTCCGTCAGGCTGCCGTCGGCCGCGCGGCCGAGGGCTTCCAGCGCCACGACGCTCGCACGCGTCAATGTCGCGATGTCGGCGCCCTTCTCGTCACGCATCGCCGTGAGCTGGGAGAGCGCGTTGGTAAGGCGGCTAAGCACATCCCGCGCCTGCTCTATACCGCGCACGGTCAGGCGCGAAAACCAGAAAGGCTGCCTTGTGTCTCCGCTCAGGTCCGCGAGCCGCGTCTCGAAAAGCTCGCCGAGCGACGCGGCATCGGGCCGGCCGGTGCCGCCGCGCAGCGCCACCAGCTCGATCAGCTCGGCCGCCTTGCGCACGATCTGGCGTTCGAGGCCGAGGCCGAGCAGCGGATGCTTGAGCAACGACAGCAGGCCGACCGGATCGCCTGGCCGGAACGCGGCGTTCAGCGCCAGCCTGAGCAGGCTGGCGGCCGGCGTGTTGGACAGCGGCATGCCGCCGGAATCGTCGGCGACGACGCCGAAGCGCAGAAGCTCGGCCGAAACCCGCCGCGCCAGCGCCCGGTCGCCGGTGACGAGCGCCGCGCGCTTGCCGGGCACTTCCACGGCGCGCTTCAGCGCGATCGCGATCGCCACCGCCTCGTCGCGTTCGTTCGCCGCCTCCACCAGCGTCACGCCGGACAACGCTTGCTCGACATCGTTTGCCGCGAAACGTGGTCGTGTCTCCGTCCAGCGCTCGGTTGTCTCGGCCGGCCGCAGCGCTTCGGCGACGAGGGCCGCGCGGGACACAAGTGGCGACGTCGCCGCGCCGATCTCCTCGACGTCGCGGCGCGGGATGCCGATGCCGCCGATCAGCTTGGCAAGACCGTATTGCGGGTGACCGAGCGTCGCGGGTCGCGCGTCGAGCGCCGTTATCGCCGCGAAAGAGGCGTCGTCGAGCTCGCGGTCGAGGCCGGGCAGCACGACGGCGCCGTTGGGCAGGCCGGCGATCACGGCAAGCAATTCGGCGGTCGCGGGAATGGAACCGGTCGAACCGGCGGCAATCACCGGCCCGACCGGTGGATTGCGCTTCAGCCGCGCCGCCTCCAGCCGGATCAGCGCGCTGCGATGCGCGGCCGGATTGGAGCGGTGGCGCTCCTTCAGCAATTCCGGCCAGTGGTCGGTGACGATGCCGAGGAAATCGAGCGTCACCTGCCACCAGCCGGCGAGGTTGCCGGTGACCAGCGTGGCAAGCTTGGCCCAATCCGTGCCTTCGGTCTCGATCTCGTCCATCAGCCGGGCGAGGTCGCGCGCCAGCCAGATGGCGTCGGCGGCAGAGGTCGGCACGACGAATTCCTCGTTGAACCGTTCCCTGACATGCGCCGGCAGGCTTTCCTTCCAGGCGCGCACCAGCGGCGCCAGCAACAGCAGCCGCTCCTGCGCGGCGATCGGCGGCGCGAGATCGATGGCCGGTGCCGCTTCCATCTCGAAAGCGGCCTCGTCCTCGTCGAACTCGCCGAGCGGCCGCACCGTCGGCAGGATGGCCGAGCGCCTACCGAGTACCTCGACGAAGGCGCCGCGCAAGGCGCGTGCCGCGCGGCGGGTCGGCACATAGATGGTGGCGTCGGCGAGCGCCAGCGGATCGCCGTCGAAGCGGAAGCCGGGGATCAGGCGGCCATCGAGCAACGCCGCCGCCAGCGTCGGCAGGAACGGCGCTCCGGGCGGGATGGAGAAGACGCGGCGCGAGCCGCTCATACCGCTTTCGCTAAGGCGCCGGCGACCGCCGTTTCGGCCGCCGGAATGGCGTCGGGCGTGCCGACGGTGATCCAGCGGCCTCTCATCGCCATGCCGAACAGGCGGCCGGCGACGATCGCCTTGTCGAAATAAACGTTGAGCGAATGCGAGCCCGTCGGCGCGTGCTTGAAAATGCGCGGATGGACGATCGCGGCGCCGGCATAGATCAGGCCGGCGGGATCGCCCTTCGAGCGCCGCAGGGCACCGCCCGGCGCCACCAGGAAGTCGGTGCCGACGCAGTGCCCGGTCGCTGAGTCGAGATCGGTGAGCATCAGCAGAATATCCATTCTGGCAGCGTCCCATGCAAGGGCAAGGCGCTCGAGGCTGGGTTCACCGCTGTCGATCCAAAAGGTGTCGGCGTTGATGATGTAGAAGGGCTCGCTGCCCAGGAGCGGCAGCGCCTTGACGATGCCGCCCGCCGATTCCAACAGCGCTTCGCGCTCGTCGGAAATGACGACCTTCGGCGCCCGGCGGCCGGCGACATGGGCGATGATCTGCTCCGGCAGATAGTGGACATTGACGACGGCCTTGCTGACGCCGGCCGCTTCCAGGCTGTCCAGCCCCCAGTCGAGCAAGGTCTTGCCGGCGATCTTCACCAGCGGCTTCGGCATCGTGTCGGTGATCGGCCGCATGCGCTTGCCAAGACCGGCGGCGAGCACCATCGCGGTCCTTGGTCCGGCCGTCATGGCGAGCGTTCCTCGAGCAGGCCGTGGGCCATGTAAAATTCCTTCAGGCTGGCAAGCGCCGGATGCGCCAGCGCCCGCCTCAGATAGTCGCGGATGCGCGGCAGGTGTTTCAGATAGTAAGGCTTGCCGTCGCGCTTTTCGAGGCGCACGAAGATGCCGAGGATCTTCGAATTGCGCTGCGCCGCCATGATCGCGTAGGCCTCGGCGAAAGCGGCTTCGTCAAAGGCGCCGGCGCGGTGCCGGGCGGCGACATAGGCGGCGACCGTCCGCCGCTCGATCTCGGGCGAGACGGTGACGCGCGCGTCCATGGCGAGCGAGGCGACGTCATAGGCGGCCGGGCCGATCAGCGCGTCCTGGACATCGACGATGCCGAGCCGGTCGAGGCCGGAGCGCTCGCCGCGCCAGATGATGTTGGGCGAATGGAAATCGCGCAGCATCAGCGCGTATTCGCTGCCCGCGAGCCGGTCGAGCAAGGCATTCCATTTCTTGTGGTAGCCGGCGCGCAATTCGTCGCCTGCCGGCTTGCCCGTGATCCACGGCACATACCAGTCGACAAGCAAGTCGGCCTCGATCAGCATGGCGTCGCGGTCGAAGGGCGGCACCTCATGGAACACGCCCGGCGCGGCTTCCATGCGGTCCGGCCACGCCTTGCCATGCATCATGGCCAGCAACTCCGCCGCCGCTTCATAGCGTTCGGCAATGGGCTCACCGTCACCGCCCAAAAACCCTTCCGAGCCGAGATGCTCGAGCAGCAAAAAGCCCTGGTCGAGATCCAGGGCGTGGATCAACGGCACGCTGACGCCGGCGGCAAGCAGCGCCCGGTCGATGGCAACGAAGGCGGTGACGGATTGCGCCGTGTGGGCGATCACCGCATAGGGCTTGCCGTCGCGTACCGGCGGCCCGAGCACGAGGCGCGGCGAATTCATCAAAACCCGTGGCGCCTGGCCGGGTAGCGAGACGATCTCGTAGGAGCGGGCGGACGCATCGCCGACGAAATGCCGGCGGCCCGCCTCGCCCCATCCCGCCGAGGCCAGAAACTCGCGCATCGCGAGCGAGCGCCTCACCCGCTCGAACGAAGGTCCCTGCCCGGACAGTTGGGCAATCCGGCCCGCACCATGTTCGGCCAACTCGACCCAAAGCGCATTTGCCGGCAACCGGTCTCCGGCGCGTTCCGGCCATTCGATCAGCGCCGCGCCTTGCGCGAGCGCGTCATCCAGGCCGAGCTCGTCGAGCTCGTCCGGCGAGGAAAGGCGGTAGAGGTCGAAATGATGGACGGGTATCCGCGTCTCGTAGCTCTGCACCAGCGTGAAGGTCGGGCTCGGCACTTCGAGACCGGCATCGTCGGCGAGCGCCCGGATCAGGGCACGGGCCAGCGTCGACTTGCCGGCGCCGAGGTCGCCCTTAAGCGCGATCGCGTCGCCGGGGCGCAGCGCCATGGCAAGGTCTTCGCCAAGCCTTGCCGTCGCCGCCTCGTCGGCGAGAAAACGTTCCAGAACGGTCTTTGCCAAAGCGCGTTACTCGGCCGCTTCGCGGATGCCGCCCGACGGCGTGTCGGGGAAGGTGCAGATGACCGTCGTGCCTTTGTCCATGCCGGTCTCGATGCGCACGGTTCCGCCATGCAATTCGACAAAGCTCTTGACGATCGACAGGCCCAGTCCGGCGCCGCGCCGGCGGCCGCCATTGGCGTGAGGCTCGAAGCGGCGGAAGACCGATTCCAGCACGTCCGGCGGCATGCCGGGTCCGTCGTCGTGGACCGAGAACTCGACGCCCTCGGCCATCCGGCGGCAAGTGAGCGTGATCGTGCTCGCCTCCGGCGCGTAGTTCGCGGCGTTGCTCAACAGATTGTAGAGGATCTGGCGGACACGGATCTCGTCGGCATGGAAGCTCTTTGGCGCCGCCGCCGCGTCGACCCTGAGCTTGATCTGATGCTCCTCCAGCCGGTCGGCGACCAGCTCGGCGGCCGCCGCGATGGTCCTGTCGATGCTCATCTCGGAAATGTCGAGCTGCATGATGCCGGCATCGACCGTCGCCAGGTCCAGTATGTCGTTGACGATGGTGAGCAGCACCGAGGACGACGAGCCGACATGCTCGACATATTCGCTCTGCCTCGGTGTGAGCGGCCCTGTCGAGGGCAGCGACAAGAGCTCGGTGAAGCCGATGATGTTGGTCAGCGGCGAGCGCAATTCGTAGGAGACATGCTGCACGAACTCGTTCTTCAACTGGTCGGACTTCTCCAGCGCCTCATTCCTGTCCTTCAGCGCCCGCTCGACATTGACGGTGTCGGTGACGTCGACGAAGGTCATCATCACCTGGCCGTTGGGCAGGTGGATCACGGCATAGCTCAGCACCGAGCCGTTGACCAGTTCGGTCTGCCCGCGGCGGTCGCGGCGCTCGTCGTCGAAGCCGGTGATGGCGGCGACGAAGCCGCCCCAAGGACTGTCGGCGGCGCGCTGGTCGCAAAGGTCGCGGATCGCCGAGACATGGACGTTGGGCTTGATCGCCTCCGCCTGCAGCCCCCACAGGGTGACAAAGGCCGGGTTGGACAGGCGAAGCCGTCCGTCCGGCCCGAACACCGCCACGCCTTCCGCCAGATTGTCCAGCGTCTCGCCCTGCACGCGCACGGCGGTCTGATAGCGGCTTTCGAGATCGATCTTCTCGGTCAGATTCTCGAATACCCAGGTGACGCCGCCCTTGGGCTGCGGATTGGCCACCACGCGGATCGTCTTGCCGTCCGGCAGGTGCCACCAATGTTCCTGCGATTCGACGGCGCGATAGGCGCCGAGCAGGTTCTCCTTCCAGCGCCGCCATTCCGGCTGCTCGGCGATCTTGCCTTCGCTGCGCAGCCGGTCGAGCAGCAAGGCGTTGTCGGGCGCGCTGTGCAGGAAACCGCTGTCGAGGCCCCACAGCTTCTGGAATGCCTGGTTGAAGAAGCGCAGTTTCTCGTCGGTGTCGAAGATCGCCACGGCCGTGTTGAGCTGATCGAGCGTGTCGGCATGGCTGCGCACGGTCCGCTCATATTCGGCGCGGATCGTCTCGATGGCGCTGACGTCGCAGGCCAATCCCGCCGAGCTGTCGGCGTTGGCGAAGTCGGTGACCGAAAACATGCGGCGATCGCCCTCGATCACCGTCGACAGCGTTTGCTCGAAGACGGGACGCGACTTATGCTGCTCGGCGATCTGCTCACGCGCCTGGCCGCCGAGGAACTCCTTCGCTTCGCGCACGGCCGCCTCGGCGCTTTCCGCTTCCACCGCCTCGGCATAGGCGCGGTTGACCCAATTCAGCCGCCCGTCGGCCGAGCGCAGCCATGTCGGCATCTTCAGCGCGTCGAGCAGGCCGAGCATGGTGTCGTAGTCGGCGCTGAGCCGCTGGTTTTCGATCTTCAGCCGGGCCTGGCTGCGCAGCGTTTCCGACAGCGAGATGAAGCGAACCAGCACATGCGCGGCGCTCTTGCGGCCATGCACTTCCAGCGGCATGCCTGCCTGCGTCTCGATGACGAGGTCGAAGGCCTTCGCCCTGTCGCGGAGCGCAGCTATGGCGTTCTCGAGCGCCGCGGCCGAACGCGGCATCAGCCAGCGGCCGAAGGCGAGGAAGGCGGACCGCTCGTCCGGCGCCCCGCTTTCCAGCGGCAGGCTGCCGATCAGCTCCGGCTTCTTGTTCTCCGAAGACCAGACGACGACGCGCTGGTCGCGCAAATTGAGCAGGGCCTCGGAACGCTGCAGGGCCGCGTTCACATCGGCGATCCGGGCTCTAAGCTCGGTATTTTGCGCCGCAGTGCGCGCCCGCTCGCGGATCAGGAAGATGGCCGAGACAAGGGCCGCGCCCATGACGCCGACGAACATGGCAAGCTGCATCACCTCGACGGTGCTGACCGCCGCGGCCGCCCTCGGCGCGATGCCGGTGTCGGCATGCGCCGCAAGGCCAAGCAGCGGGCCGGAAAGTGCGGAGGCGGAAAGAAGCGTGCCGAGGCGAACGCCGGCGCGCCACGGAAAACCGCCGCCTGACGCGGCAGAGCCGGTACCGATCGAATCCTCGTGGCCGCCGGAAACGGCCTTTCCCGCGCATCGCGGGTTGTCCCCCGGCATGTCTTGGTCCTCTTCGCCGCTTGAATGCAAGACCGCCCTGAATGCGTTCCCGGCCCAACTGTCCCCGGACCGCGAATCACAACAATAACGCCTGCCGGAATCGGCGTGAAGAATCATGGGCGCAAAAAATGAAGCCGGGTGGAAAGTCAACACCCGGCTTCAATATATTGTAGATATTTTCGCTTTGGTTAATAGCGGTAGTGTTCCGGCTTGTACGGACCCTGCGGCGTCACGCCGATATAGGCGGCCTGTTCACCCGACAGCTCGGTGAGCTTGGCGCCAAGCTTGTCGAGATGCAGCCGCGCCACCTTCTCGTCGAGGTGCTTGGGCAGCACATAGACCTGGTTCTGGTACTGGCCGTGCTTGGTGAAGAGCTCGATCTGCGCCAGCACCTGGTTGGTGAACGAGGCCGACATGACGAAGCTCGGATGGCCGGTGGCGTTGCCGAGGTTGAGCAGCCGGCCTTCGGACAGAAGGATCATCCGCTTGCCGTCCGGGAAGGTGATCAGGTCGACCTGCGGCTTGACGTTGGTCCATTTCAGGTTGCGCAACGACGCCACCTGGATCTCATTGTCGAAGTGGCCGATGTTACCGACGATCACCATGTCCTTCATCGCCCGCATATGGTCGAGCGTGACGACGTCCTTGTTGCCGGTCGTGGTGATGACGATGTCCGCGGTGGGTGCCGCGTCTTCCAGCGTGACGACCTCATAGCCGTCCATCGCCGCCTGCAGGGCGCAGATCGGGTCGACCTCGGTCACCTTGACACGGGCGCCGGCGCCGCGCAGCGAGGCCGACGAACCCTTGCCGACGTCGCCATAGCCGCAGACCACGGCGACCTTGCCGGCCATCATGGTATCGGTGCCGCGGCGGATGCCGTCGACCAGCGATTCCTTGCAGCCGTATTTGTTGTCGAACTTCGACTTGGTGACGGAATCGTTGACGTTGATCGCCGGGAAGGGCAGCAGGCCCTTCTTCTGCAGCTGATAGAGACGGTTGACGCCGGTGGTCGTCTCCTCGGTGACGCCGCGGATCGCTTCCCTCTGCTTGGTGAAGAAGCCCGGCGAAGCCTTCATGCGCTTCCTGATCTGGGCGAACAGGATCTCTTCCTCCTCGCTGCCCGGATTGGACAGCACGTCCTCACCGGCCTCGGCGCGCGCGCCGAGCAGGATGTACATGGTGGCGTCGCCGCCATCGTCGAGGATCATGTTGGAGGTGCCGCCGTCGGCCCACTGGAAGATCCTGTCGGTGTAGTTCCAATAGTCCTCGAGCGTCTCGCCCTTGATGGCGAACACCGGAATGCCGGCCTCGGCGATCGCCGCCGCGGCATGGTCCTGGGTCGAGAAGATGTTGCAGGAGGCCCAGCGGATGTCGGCGCCCAGCGCCTTCAGCGTCTCGATCAGCACCGCCGTCTGGATCGTCATGTGCAGCGAGCCGGTGATGCGCGCGCCCTTGAGCGGCTTCTTGTCGCCGAACTCCTCGCGGCAGGCCATCAGGCCCGGCATTTCGGTTTCGGCGATCTCGATCTCCTTGCGGCCCCAGCCGGCAAGCGAAATGTCGGCGACCACATAGTCCTTGCTACCCGTCATGGCAGTGCTCCGGTGTGATTGTCTCAAAAGCGCGCCGGCGCCGGGACGGCGCGTGGAGGGGCGCGGATTGCCGGCCTGACTAGCAGATCGGCCGTCAAACGACAATGGGATATAAAGAAATCTTTATTCGTGCATGTCTTCCGACGATATGTGCATCGGAATTCGTGGGGGTTAAATTTCCTCACCGAAACGCGAGGCGACCAGCTGCTCCAACGCGTCCATGGCCGGGCTTGCTTGCGGGCCGGTGGCGGTGACGCGGATCGAATAACCGGGGCTTGCCGCCAGCATCATGAGACCCATGATCGAGGTGCCGCCGACCTTCACGCCGTCCTTCTCGACATGGATGGTGGCATCGAAGCCGCTGGCGACCTGGACGAATTTGGCCGAGGCACGGGCATGCAGGCCGCGCTGGTTGACGATCGGGAGCTCCCGCACCACCTCGTCCTTGTCCGGCGCCCGGTCGTTCATTTGCTGCTCAGAAGCTGGCTGGCGACGTTGATGTATTTGCGCCCCGCGGCCTGCGCCTCGTCGAGCGCGGTGGCCATGTTGTCGCCCTTGCGGACCGAGGACAGCTTAATCAGCATCGGCAGGTTCATACCGGCGATGACCTCGGTGCGGCCCGATTCCATCACCGATATGGCGAGGTTAGAAGGCGTGCCGCCGAACATGTCGGTGAGCACGATGACGCCGGCCCCGGTATCGACGCGCGCCACCGCGTCGACAATGTCGGCCCGGCGCCTCTCCATATCGTCGTCGGCGCCGATCGCGACCGTTTCGAAATTATCCTGTGGCCCCACCACATGTTCTACGGCATGCCGGAACTCGGTGGCGAGTTGACCGTGCGTCACAAGCACGAGTCCGATCATTCTTTGGTGGCTCCCGTCATCGCCGCTTTACAGGCGTATCTTATATTCGCCAACCATTCCAGGCGGCGGGAGCGCTATCTTGTCGACGCACGGCCGGTTGACAAGCCCAAAATTGCGACGGCCTGGGCCATTTTGACGCATTGCAACAAAAAACGCGGACCGGATCATGAAAAAGGCAGGATCGACAGCCGCGCCATCACAGCCGGCAAGGCTGTGGCGGCGTTGCGCTCGGCAAGATCGATGCGCGGCACCGCGCAGCCCGCGACCGGCTCGCTGATCTCTTCCTGGAAACGAGCCATTTCTGCCTTCGGCACCAGCCGGATATGGAGGTCGATGACGCCGCCCGGCTCGAACGGCAGCCGGCACGGCATGAAGCCCGGCACTTCGGCAAGGCCGGCGATGGCGGCCGGCGCCCGGCAGACCAGCCGCCCGTGATGCGCCGCGGCAAGCAGTCTGTCGTCGCTGATCAACCGCGAAAACAGCCCGCGGACCCGGCAATGGTCGATGAGCGTCAGCGCCAGCGTCGTCTTGCCGGCGCCGGACGGCCCGGTGATGAGGACGCCGCGCTCGCCGATGAGGACCGCGGTTCCATGGATGTTTTCAGGCTTCACGGCAGGGTCGGGCATGATCGTGTCTTAATCAGCCTTCGGCCGGCAGCGTCACCACGAAGCGCGCGCCCTTGATCTCGCCGGGCTTGGTGCCGGGGATGTTTTCCGCCGTCAGCGTGCCGCCATGCGCCTCGACGATCTGGCGGCTGATCGACAGGCCCAGGCCGGAGTTCTGGCCGAACGCCTCGCCGGCCGGCCGGTCGGTATAGAAGCGCTCGAAAATGCGGTCGATCTTTTCGGCCCTGATGCCCGGACCATTGTCGTCAACGGTGACGATGTTGAACTTGCCGGCCCGCGCGAGCGAGATGGTGATGTGGCCGTGCTCCTCGGGAACGAAGGAGCGGGCATTCTCGATCAGGTTGGTGATGACCTGGCCGATCCTGAGGTCATGGCCGACGACGACGTAGCCTTTGACGCCCTGCGGCAGCTTGGCGACCTTGAGCTCGATCTCCACCGCCTTCTTGTTGCGGGTCGTCTCGCGCGAGACCGCGATGAGATCGGTGACGAATTTCTTCAGATCGACGGTCGCGGCGTCCTCGCGCGCCAGTTCGGCGTCGAGACGCGAGGCGTCGGAAATATCGGTGATCAATCGGTCGAGGCGCTTCACGTCGTGCTGGATGATCTCCATCAGACGCCCGCGTGAATTCTCGTTCTTCGCCAGCGGCAGCGTCTCCACCGCGCTGCGCAGCGAGGTCAGCGGGTTCTTCAGCTCGTGCGACACGTCGGCGGCGAAGCTTTCGATAGCCTCGATGCGCGCATAGAGCGCGTTGGTCATGTCGCGCACCGCGATCGACAAATTGCCGATCTCGTCCTGACGGTCGGAGAAGTCCGGGATTTCCTCGCGGCTCTTGACGCCGCGCCGCACCCGGACGGCGGCGGCGGAAAGCCGCCGCAACGGATTGGCGATGGTGGAGGCCAGGAGCATCGAGAGGATGGCGGTGACGAGCGCCGCGATGCCGAACACGCGCAGGATCGCCTTGCGCTCGGCCGCCACGATCTTGTCGATGTCGCCGCCTTCGGTGGACAGCATCAGCACGCCGAGGACCGCGCGGAAGCGCTGGATCGGCACCGCCACCGAGACGATCTGCTCGCCCTGCTCGCTCACCCGCACGATGGTCGACGGGCCGCCGGTCAGCGCCTTGACCACTTCGGGGAAGGCCGCGCCATTGCCGCCTGGCTGCTCGTGATAGACGGGCAGGTCCTTGTTGCGGAAGAAGTCGAAGACGAATTTCTCGACGCGCTCCAAAAGGTCCGGCTGCTCGTCGTCGACGGGCGGCAGGTCGTAGCGCAGGATCTGGCCGCGCGAATAAAGATGGCGCGAATCGAGCAGAAGATTTGCGTCGCGGTCATAGATGCGGGCGCGCGTGCGGGTCGGCGAGATCAGGCGTCTGAGCACCGGCGCCACGCGCTCGGGATTGATCGGGAAGTCGAGGTTGTCGAGCTGGTCGGAACCCGGCCCCAGGCTTTCGCCGGCCTGCAGCTCGAGCAGCTTTTCCGGATCGATGCTGATCGAGTCGGTCTCGACCGTCGCCGAGGCCGCGATGGCGCCGGCGATGATCTCGCCTTGCGTCATCAAGCTTTCGACTCGGGCATCGATCAGCCCGTCGCGGAAGGTGTTGAGATAAAGGATGCCGGTGACCAGCACGGCGAGGCCGGCCAGGTTGAGGAACAGGATGCGCCGCGTCAGGCTGGAGAAGATGTGGTGGCCGAGAAACCGGCGCATCGGCACGGTGATCTTCGACACGAATGCGGGCACGATCCGCGGCGGGCGCCTTGTCACGCCCGCCCGCCTGCCTCGCTCTATCTCGACTGCCATCGAATAGCAGGTCCTGCTTGGTTAGTGAGTAGTGAGTAGGCGGTAGAGAATAGAGAAATGGTCGGCTGACTGCGGCTATGCATGAGTGGCCGCTCGCATCATTCAAAACTGACTACCGACTATTCCCTACTGCCTACCGCCTATTCATGCTTCGCGGAACCGGTATCCGACTCCGTACAGGGTTTCGATCATCTCGAAGTCGTCATCGACGGCCTTGAACTTCTTGCGCAGCCGCTTGATGTGGCTGTCAATGGTGCGGTCATCGACATAGACCTGCTCATCATAGGCCGAATCCATCAGCGCATCACGGCTTTTTACCACGCCGGGGCGCTGCGCCAGCGAATGCAGGATCAGGAACTCGGTCACCGTCAGCGTCACCGGCTCGCCCTTCCAGGTGCAGGTGTGGCGTTCCTGGTCCATCACCAGCTGGCCGCGTTCGAGCGAGCGCGCCTGCTGGCTCGGCGCCTTGGCGGCCGCCTCGCGGGCGCTGGTGCGGCGCAGCACCGCGCGGACACGCTCGACCAGCAGGCGCTGCGAGAACGGTTTGCGGATGAAGTCGTCGGCGCCCATCTTGAGGCCGAACAATTCGTCGATCTCGTCGTCCTTAGAGGTCAGGAAGATCACCGGCAGGTCGGACTTCTGCCGCATCCGGCGCAGGAGCTCCATGCCGTCCATGCGCGGCATCTTGATGTCGAGGATGGCGAGGTTCGGCGGACGCGCCGCCAGGCCCTCGAGAGCCGACGCGCCGTCGGTGTAGGTTTCGACGCGGTAGCCTTCGGATTCGAGCGCGATCGACACCGAAGTCAGGATGTTGCGGTCGTCATCGACAAGCGCGATTGTTGCCATTTCAAGCGGCTCCCTCATGAGCGGTCCCTTCTGTCGTCGAGAAGGGGCTTTTGCAGGACAAATTGGGTACAAAATGTGGCACAGGCCCAGTCCGAAGTCACGGGCGGCCTGCCGCTACACACGATCGCACCCGTAACGGGATTGGACGAACGAAGCCTGCCAATCCTTTGGGCAACCTCTGTGATTTTTTGCACATATAAACGATTTAAACAACTTTCAAATTTTTTAAATCGATTAATGATTTGATATCATTCGCCTTTTCTGGTTCTGAACCGATCAGCCCCGTTGGCGGGCTCCGGAAATCCACCGGTCGAATGCGGCCAAAATCCAGAGAGGAAACTTGATGTCGGAAGCCGGCAAACGCAACCCCGACTGCGCCATTGACGTGATCGGTCTGAAGACCACGGGCGCGGTGCGTTACAATTTCGGCGCCGCCGAGCTCTACGAGGAAGCGATCCGCCGCGGCGAGGCGAAATTGACGGCGCAGGGCGCGCTGGTTGCCGAGACCGGCCAGCACACCGGCCGCTCGCCCAAGGACAAGTTCATCGTGCGCGACGACAACACCGGCCCGCATGTCTGGTGGGACAACAACAAGGCGATCTCGCCGACCGAGTTCGAGGCGCTCCATGCCGATTTCCGCGCTCACGCGACGGCCAAGGACCTCTATGTGCAGGACCTCGTCGGCGGCGCCGACGCCGAGCTCCGGTTGCCGGTTCGGGTCGTCACCGAATTCGCCTGGCATTCGCTGTTCATCCGCAATCTCCTAATCCGTCCGCAGGCGGCCGAGCTCGAGCGCTTCGTGCCCGAGATGACGATCATCGATCTGCCGTCCTTCCGCGCCGACCCGGCCCGCCACGGCACCCGCACCGAGACGGTGATCGCGGTCGATCTGACACGCAAGATCGTGCTGATCGGCGGCACGTCCTATGCCGGCGAGATGAAGAAGTCGGTGTTCACCATGCTGAACTACCTGTCGCCGGAAAAGGGCGTGATGCCGATGCATTGCTCGGCCAATGAAGGGCCCGCCGGCGACGCGGCCGTCTTCTTCGGCCTGTCCGGCACCGGCAAGACGACGCTGTCGGCCGACCCGTCGCGCACGCTGATCGGCGACGACGAGCACGGCTGGGGTCCGCAAGGCGTCTTCAACTTCGAAGGCGGCTGCTACGCCAAGACCATCCGGCTCTCGGCCGAGGCGGAGCCGGAGATCTTCGCCACCACGCAGCGCTTCGGCACGGTGCTGGAGAACGTCGTGCTCGACGCCGGCCGCGTGCCGGATTTCGACGACGGCAGCCTCACCGAGAACACGCGCTGCGCCTATCCGCTGGATTACATCCCCAATGCCTCGCGGACCGGCCGCGCCGGCCATCCGAAGAACATCATCATGCTGACCGCCGATGCCTTCGGCGTCATGCCGCCGATCGCCAGGCTGAGCCCGGCGCAGGCGATGTATCACTTCCTCTCCGGCTACACCGCCAAGGTCGCCGGCACCGAGAAGGGCGTCACGGAGCCCGAGGCGACGTTCTCGACCTGCTTCGGCGCGCCCTTCATGCCGCGCCATCCGTCCGAATACGGCAAGCTGCTGCGCGAGCTGATCGCCGGCCACGGCGTCGATTGCTGGCTGGTCAACACCGGCTGGACCGGCGGCGCCTACGGCACCGGCCGCCGCATGCCGATCAAGGTGACGCGCGCCCTGCTGGGTGCCGCGCTCGACGGCTCGCTCAATGCCGCCGAATTCCGCACCGACGCCAATTTCGGCTTCGAGGTGCCGGTGGCGGTTCCGGGCGTCGACGGCACCATTCTCGACCCGCGCTCGACCTGGGCCGACAAGGCGGCCTATGACCGGCAGGCCGCGAAGCTGGTTGGCATGTTCGCGGTCAATTTCGAGAAATTCGAAAAGCATGTCGACGCTGCCATCCTGGGCGCTGCGCCGCATCTGCAGGAGGCGGCCGAATAGCGACGTGTGTTAATCGCCGTCTCAAGCATCGTTCCTCCCGGGCCCGGCTTCTGCCGGGCCCTGGACTTCCGACAAACCGGGCCCGGCTTCTGCCGGATTCTGGACTTCTGACAAACCTGGCCCGGCTTTGCCGGGCCTTTTCTTTTTGCCGCCGCCGCGTCATGACTGCGCGCATGAGCGCCGACGACAGGATCATCATCGCCAATGACGCCGTCATCCATCCGGATGACCTGCATGAGGATTTCATCCGCTCTTCCGGGCCGGGCGGCCAGAACGTCAACAAGGTGGCGACGGCCGTGCAGCTGCGCTTCGACGCGGCGAACGCTTCCGGATTGTCCGATCGCGTGCGGGAACGCGCCATCAGGCTGGCCGGCCAGCGCGCCACCAAGGACGGCGTCATCGTCATCGAAGCCGGGCGATTCCGCACCCAGGAGCAGAACCGCGCCGACGCGCGGGCGCGGCTGACGGCGCTGGTCGCCAAGGCGGCCGAGCCACCGCCGCCGCCGCGCAAGAAGACGAAGCCATCGAAGGGCGCCGTCGAGCGCCGCCTCAAGACCAAGGCGGGGCGCTCGACGGTGAAGAAGCTGCGCGGCCGGATAGAGAACGATTAATGCATGTCGCCCAAAAGTGCGCAGCGGTTTTGGGAGAACGACATGCATCAAACAAAGACTTAAAGCGCGTCGCCTGAATCCGTTTCTGCGCGACGCGTTAAGCACCGCGCCGATTGCGGTTACGAAGCTGCTTCCAATTCTGGGTTGCAGATGGCAAGCTCGGGCTCCCGCCACACGAGGAGACCAAAAGATGGGCATGTTCGATTTCGTCAAAGGCGTCGGCAAGAAGCTTGGCTTCGGCGGCGAGGAAGCTCCACCCAGCGCCGACACGCTCAAGCAGGAGCTCGATTCCCACAAGCTCGGCACCGACGGTGTGCAAGTCGAGATCAAGGGCGACACGGCCGTGCTCAAGGGCACGGTCGAGGATCAGTCGATCTTCGAAAAAGCCGTCATTGCCGTCGGCAACACGCTTGGCGTTTCCAAGGTGCAGGCCGACGAATTGCAGGTCGCGCCTGAAGCCGGCAAGGCGGCAAGCCCGGCCAAGGAGCCGACCTTCTACACCGTCCAGAAAGGCGACAATCTCTGGAAGATCGCCGAAAAAAGCTACGGCAAAGGCCAGGGCGCCAAGAACACCGTCATCTTCGAGGCGAACCGGCCGATGCTGACCCATCCCGACAAGATCTATCCAGGCCAGGTCTTGCGCATCCCCGACCCCGCCTGAGGCATGTTGATATTCAGGTGATGCCGGCCTGCAAACGGTGGGTTCCTGCGCTTCCGGCCTTCGCCGGCCGAAGCGCTCGCGAGTCGTGTAGCGACTAGATTAAGGCTACGGCCGGCGTAGGCCGGTGCTCACGTACTTCAAGTACGCTCCGCTCCGGTTCTCGGAAACCACCGTTCTCGGCTCGGCCTGACCTGAATCTCAACACGCCTCAAACTGCAGGAACGGCGGCTTTCGGGTCGCCGTTTTCCTTCGTCGATGGCATGCTGTGCCGGCGTCAATCGAAGAGACCGTGGTCCATGCTCGTTCTGCCCAAGGGCGTTCGCCATATGCCGGGCTATCTGCCGCGCCCGGCGCAGGAAGCGCTGGTCGAGGAGATCAGGCGCGTCGTGCAGGCGGCGCCGCTCTATGTGCCGGCCATGCCGCGCACCGGCAAGGAGATGAGCGTGCGCATGACCAATTGCGGCGCGCTCGGCTGGGTGACGGACCGCGAGCGCGGCTATCGCTACCAGCCAACGCACCCGGTGACGGGTCAGCCGTGGCCGGCGATCCCCGAAGCCTTGCTAAAAGTGTGGCGCGAGGTCTCGGCCTATGCACATCCGCCTGAGGCCTGCCTCGTCAATTTCTATTCGGCGGACGCCAAGATGGGCTTGCACCAGGACCGCGACGAGCAGGATTTCGCAGCACCTGTCGTCTCGGTATCGCTGGGCGACGACTGTCTGTTCCGGGTCGGCCAGACCTCGCGCGAAGGCGCCACCAAGTCGTTCAGGCTGAGGAGCGGCGATGTCGTCGTGCTCGGTGGCGAGGGGCGCCTCTCATTCCACGGCGTCGACCGCATCTACCCCGCGACATCGGCGCTGCTGAAGAACGGGGGCCGTATCAATCTGACGCTGCGGCGGGTGACGGTGCCCGGCTGACGGCAGGCGGGGCGTTAAAGCATTTCTCCCGAAAGTGGACCCGGTTTCGGGACAAAGACATGCGTAAAATCAAAGACCTAAAGCGCACTGAGCGAATCTGAAAGATCGCGATGCGCTTTAGGCCGATTGGCCCGGCCGCGCCGGCTTCGCCGCAGCTAACTGAATCTACAGATTTCTCCCATAGACCGAGCGGTGTCGGGGGAACCGCGGGGCGCGCGGCTCGCCCGCAATCGCAGGGAAAGCACGGACGCGGGGCCGAAAAAGCGATTCCAGCCAGAGCGAAATCGCTTGGTGCATTCCGGTATCAGGGCTTGGGCAATGGTTATAACGCGATCAATTTTCAATCGCTCCTGGGCGATCGTCGGCGCGGCGGCGCAGCTCGTCCGCAGGGATTCGGGCCTTTACCTCATAATTGCCGCCTACACCTTGGCCGGGCTGGTTTTTCTTCATGCCGTCGGCGCGGATGACCGCAGCGCGTACTCGATATATTTTGTGGACTGGATAAAACTCAACTGTCTGGTATTCCCCATATTTGTCGTCATTTTTGACGCGATCCTCATCTTGTACCGCTTCAACTCCCGGCGGCCTCTTGTCGTGAAAGCGACGTTTTCCAACAGCCGGTTGGCATATTTCCTGTCCGGACTGTGCCTTCTCGTGGCGCTGATGATCTTCCAGGGCACGTTCACGTCGATAAAAAACGTCATGCCTGTCTGGCAGGGCGGTTTTCGGTTCGATGTCGTGCAGGCCGACATCGATAACTTCCTGCATTTTGGCGTTGATCCGTGGCGCTGGCTCCACGCAGTGGCCAAAAATGACACGGTACGCGTCCTGGTGGAGTGGAACTACAACGCCCTGTGGTTCCTGCTCAATTTCACCGCCCTGTTCTTTGTCGCGACATCGCCCATGGTGGCATCAATTCGGACGCGCTACCTGGTCTGCTTCATGGCAGTCTGGATTGTGGTCGGAAACGTGCTGGCAGCACTGTTCCTGTCGGCTGGCCCGGCATTCTACGGCCTCGTGACGGGAGACACCGCGCGGTTTGGCGAACAGCTCGCCTTCCTGGCCAAAGGGCTCGGAGCGCCCAACTCCGCTGTTTCCAATCAGAATTACCTGTGGTCGCTGAATGAAGCCGGGCAGACGGGTTTTGCTTCGGGCATTTCGGCGTTTCCCAGCGTCCATGTCGCTTTGGTGACGCTTAACGCGCTGTTCCTGCGCGAATACAACCGCTATCTCGGCGCGCTGGCGTTCCTCTATGTGGCCTTTGTCGCGGCCAGTTCGGTCTATCTGGCCTGGCACTATGCGATCGACGGCTATGTTGCCGCTTCCGTGACGCTGCTCATCTATGTCGTGGCCCGCAAGCTGGTCCCGGCGGATCGCCGGTCGCCGGCGCTGCACACGCAACCCGCTGCCCGCCCCGAGGCGGTCCTCGCGATTTCGTGAGCCTCGGGACGGGCCACGCAATTTTGCGGAATTGCCCCGGTCGACCGACGCCCCGGCAGGATGGTCAAAGCTTCCGCAGCGCCACTTCCTCGACCAGGTGGTTGGCGCCCTTGCGCAGGATCAGGTCGGCGCGCGCCCTGGTCGGCAGGATATTCTCGCGCAGGTTCTTCAGGTTGATGTTGCTCCACAGACCCTCGGCGATGGCGCGCGCGGCGTCCTCCGAGAGCTGGGAATAGCGGTGGAAGAAGGAGTCCGGATTGCGGAAGGCGGTCTCGCGCAGGCGCATGAAACGCTGGATATACCACTGGTGGATCAGCTTCTCGTCGGCATCGATATAGATGGCGAAGTCGAAGAAGTCCGACAGGAACGGCACGATCTTGCCGTCCTTCGGCAATTTGCCCGGCTGCAAAACGTTTATGCCTTCGAAGATCAGAATGTCCGGCCTGTCGATGGTGACGAATTCGCCGGGAATGACGTCATAGGTCAGGTGCGAATAGACCGGCGCGCGGACGTCGCGCTGCGCCGACTTGATGCCGGACAGGAATCGCAGCAGCGCGCCGACGTCATAGCTTTCGGGAAAGCCCTTGCGCTCCATCAGACTGTCGCGGCGCAGGATCTCGTTGGGCAAAAGGAAGCCGTCGGTGGTGATGAGATCGACCTTGGGGCTCGACGGCCAGCGCGCCAGCAATTCCTTGAGCACGCGGGCCGTGGTCGATTTGCCGACCGCGACCGAGCCGGCGATGCCGATGATGAAGGGCGTCTTGACGACATCCTGCGCCTTGAAGAAGGCCTGCCGCTGCCGAAACAGAAGCTGGCTCGCCTCGACATGCGCCGAAAGCAGGCGGGAAAGCGACAAATAGATGCGCTTGACCTCTTCGAGGTCGACCGGGTCGTTGAGCGAACGCAGCCGCTCGATCTCGTCCTCGGTCAGCGTCAGCGGCGTGTCGGCGCGGAACTGCGACCATTGCTCGGCGGAGAAGAAACGAAAGGGGGAGTATTTCTCGGTCGGAGCAAGCTGGTCCATCGAGTCTCCTGCCCTCCTAGAGCATGATGCCGAAAAGTGCGAAGCGGTTTTCGGGCGACATCATGCTCTATCCGTCTCTTTCGATCAGCCCCGGGGCCGGGACGCCTTTTCGGCGACGCCCGAGCGGCCGGTGCGGCCCTCGAGCTCCTTCAGCACGTCGTCCAAAGGAATGCCGGCGATGCCGAGGACGACCAGCCAATGATATATAAGATCGGCGCTTTCCGAAACGAGGGCCTGCCTGTCGCCGCGAACGGCGGCGATCACGGTCTCGACCGCTTCCTCGCCGAGCTTCTGCGCCGCCTTGTCCATGCCCTTGGCGAAGAGTTTCGCCGTCCATGACTCCGGGTCGCCGGAATGGGCGCGCTGATGGATGATCGTTTCCAGCTCGGCGAGCGAAAATTGAGCCATGGCAGTCATCTATCTGCTTGTTTAAGCGTGATCTTTTCCGGAAGCCGGTTCCCACTTTCGGGATCATGCTTTAAGCCCGATGGACGGGCGAGTCCAGCCGCATCGGCAGGCCGGCTCTGGCCATATGCGCCTTGGCCTCGGCGATGGTGTAGGTGCCGAAATGGAAGATCGAGGCGGCAAGCACGGCGCCCGCATGGCCGTCGCGAATGCCCTCGACCAGGTGATCGAGCGTGCCGACGCCGCCCGAAGCGATGACCGGCACGCGCACCGCGTCGGCGATGGCGCGGGTGAGCGCGATGTCGTAGCCGGCCTTGGTGCCGTCGCGGTCCATCGAGGTCAGCAGGATCTCGCCGGCGCCGCGATCGACCATCCGCCTGGCGAATTCGACCGCGTCGATGCCGGTCTTTTCGCGTCCGCCATGGGTGAAGATCTCCCAGCGGTCGGCTTCGCCCGCCGCCGACACCTTCTTGGCGTCGATGGCAACGACAATGCACTGGTTGCCGAACTTGTCGGCGGCCTCGGCGACGAAATCCGGGTTCTTCACCGCCGCCGTGTTGATCGACACCTTGTCGGCCCCGGCCAGAAGCAGCTTGCGGATGTCGGCCACCTGGCGCACGCCGCCGCCGACGGTGAGCGGCATGAAGCATTGTTCGGCCGTGCGGGCGACGACGTCGAAGATCGTCTCGCGGTTGTCGGACGAGGCGGTGATGTCGAGGAAGCAGAGCTCGTCGGCGCCCGCCGCATCATAGGCCTTGGCGGCCTCGACCGGATCGCCGGCATCGACCAGGTCGACGAAATTGACGCCCTTGACGACACGGCCGTTCTTGACGTCGAGGCAGGGAATGACGCGGGCCTTCAGCATCAGCGCCCCTCCATGGTCGACAGCAGGTCGACCACCAACTGGCCGACCAGCGGCGGCACGTCGCCCTTCGGGTCGAAGGCCGGATCGTAGGCGGAGATGGTGAGCCCGGCGATGGTCAGCGGGCCGGCAAGACCGCACATGGCCGCCCGCACCTGTTCGGGCGCCGGACCGCCGGGCGTGGTGTAGCGATTGGCCTGCAGCTCTTCGGGGTCATGAACGTCGAGATCGATATGCATGTGGACACGGCTTGCGCCATCGGCTTTAAGCCTTTGCGCCGCGGTCGACCATCCAGGGCACTCGGTCCGGATAATGGGCAGCTTTTCCAGCAGATCCTTCTCCGCTGTGTCGAGGTCGCGTGCGTTGACCAGAACGCAGTGGGATGGATCGATCGCCTTGAAGCCGGGGATCTGCGCTGCCATCGGTCGCCAGCACAGGCCAAGCATGGTTGCCAGCGCCATGCCGTCGAGAAAGCCGGAGGTAGAGGTGTCGGGCGTGTTGAGGTCGCCGTGCTGGTCGGCCCAGATGATGGCGTCGGCGCCTTCGCCGGCTACCGCGCCGGCGCTGGTCAGGCAGTTGCCGGCCAGAACGATGGGGAACCGCCCATTGTCCAGCGCGATGCGAACCTCGCCCGAAACGGCGTTGCAGACGGCAAATCCAGTGCCGATCTCGCGCTCCTGCTCGTCCTCGACCACCTTGCCGATGTCATGCACGTCAACGTCGTGACCGGCGAGCTTCAGCGCCTCGGCCAGCCCGCCGGCGATGAGCGCGTCGGGGCCTTGGCCGCAGCCGCCGTGATAGTGGCCGCTGTCATAGGACGCCAGGATGATCGAGATGTTCACGTTCTTGCCTCCGCCGCTTCGCCGCGCAGGATCGCCAGTGCCTCCGCCGGGTCGATGCGCCCGTCATAGAGCGCGCGGCCGGAGATCGCGCCCTCGAGCCTCCTAGCATCGGGCATGGTCATGCGCACGATGTCGGCGATCGAGGCGAGCCCGCCGGAGGCGATCACCGGGATCGACACCGCGTCGGCGAGGTCGATGGTGGCGTCCCAGTTGATGCCGGAGAGCACGCCGTCGCGGTCGATGTCGGTGTAGATGATGGCGGCGACGCCCGCGCCCTCGAATTTCTTCGCCAGCTCGATGACGCCGAGTTCCGAGGCTTCCGCCCAGCCTTCGACGGCGACCTTGCCGCCCTTGGCGTCGATGCCGACCGCAATCTTGCCGGGAAAGGTCCTGCAGGCTTCCTTCACCAGTTCGGGCTCGCGCACCGCCACCGTGCCCAGGATGACGCGCGCCAGGCCGCGGTCCAGCCAGTCTTCGATCTGCTCCAGCCTGCGGATGCCGCCGCCGAGCTGCACCGGATTCTTCGTCGCCTTGAGAATGGCGCCGACCGCCGCGGAATTGACGCTCTGGCCCTTGAACGCGCCGTTGAGGTCGACGACGTGCAGCCACTCGAAGCCCTGCTCCTCGAAGGCTCTCGCCTGGGCCGCCGGGTCATCGTTGTAGATCGTGGCGGTCGCCATGTCGCCATGCTTCAGGCGCACGCATTTGCCGTCCTTGAGGTCTATTGCCGGAAACAGGATCACGATCAGGCGCCCTCGACGATGACGAAATGGCCGGTCGACGCCGCCAGCCGGAATTTCAAGGCTTCCTGGTATTCCGGCGACTCATAGCAGGCGAGCGCCGTTTCGTAGGACGAAAACTCCACCACCACATGGCGGTTCCCGGTTGGCCCTTCCGGATTTGTGTAGCGTCCTGCCCGGACCGGAAACTTGGCGCCATATTTGGCGAAGGCTTTTGCGTTGGCCTCGATGTAGTTCTTGTAGGCCCCCGGGTCGCGGACATCGATCATGGCGATCCAATAGCCCTTCTTGCTCATGCTACGGCCTCCACCTCAGGAAATTGGCGATCAGCGCCAGGCCGAGCGCCTGGCTCTTTTCGGGATGGAACTGCGTGCCGGCGAGGTTGTCGCGGGCAACGGCCGCCGTGACCGGGCCGCCATAGTCGGCGGTCGCCAGCACCTCGCCAGGGTTCCTCGCCTCCAGATGATAGGAATGGACGAAATAGGCATGCAGGCCCTTTGGACCGGTCTCGATGCCCGAAAACAGCGGATGCTTGCGTGCGAGCTCGATCGTGTTCCAGCCGATCTGCGGGATCTTCAGCGCCGGATCCGCCGGCGTGATTTCCTTGACGTCGCCGGAAATCCAGCCGAAGCCCTTTGTGATCGTCTTCTCGAGGCCGCGTTCCGACATCAATTGCATGCCGACGCAGATGCCGAGGAAGGGCCGTCCTTTGCGAAGCGCCACCTCTTCCACCGCTTCCCACATGCCGGCAACGGCATGCAGGCCGGCGGCGCAGTCGGCATAGGCGCCGACGCCCGGCAAAACGATGCGGTCGGCGCTGCGCACCCGTTCGGCGTCGGCCGTCAGGTCGATGGTCGCGGCAATGCCAGCCTCATGCGCGGCGCGCTCGAACGCCTTGGTGGCCGAGCGCAGATTGCCCGAGCCGTAGTCGATGATTGCTACCCGCATATTCAGGGCCTTCCCGGCGTATGGGTCAGCCCAAGCGCCATGCCTGTCTGGGCGGGGCGCGCCAGGCTCGGGTCGGGAACGATGCGCGGCATGGATGCCGGCTCTTCCTCCTGTTCACCGACTTCCAGCACGTAGCGCGCCTCGGCGCCGCCAAAATTGCCGGCCTCGACCACGCCCCATTCACGCCAGCCGCGGCGGCGCAGCGCCGATATCCGCAGGCCCTGCCCTTCGAGCCCGACATAGAGCGACACCAGCAGCGACAGGGCCGATCCGGCCCATTCGAGGCCGAGCTTTTCGCCGAGCGCCGACAGGATCGCCATGACGGCGAAGGTGAGCAAGGCCTCGATCCACAACCGATGCCAGGCGAGCCAGATCGGCGAGAACAGGAACCCGAGCCAGGTAAAGCCGTCGCGCACCAGGATCGCGTCCTCGGCCTTGTTGCTGCCCGCCGGCGGCTCCATCACGACATAGATGGCCATAGGGCTATCCTTTCAGGGATCCCTTGGTGGACGGCACCACATCGGGCTGGCGCGGGTCGGGCTCCAGCGCCGCGCGCAACGCCCTCGCCACCGCCTTGAAGCAGGTCTCGGCGATATGGTGGTTGTTGGCACCGTAATGGTTGGTCACATGCAGCGTGATGCCGGCATTCTGCGCCAGCGCCTGGAAGAACTCGCGCACCAGTTCGGTATCGAAGGTGCCGATCTTCGGCGACGAGAAGGATGCGTTCCAGACCAGGAACGGCCGGCCGGAGACGTCGATCGCCGCTCTTGTCAGCGTCTCGTCCATGGCAAGATCGATCGAGGCGTAGCGCATGATGCCGCGCCGCTCGCCCAAAGCCTTGCTCAGCGCCTGGCCGATTGCGATGCCGGTATCCTCGACGGTGTGGTGGTCGTCGATGTGCAGATCGCCCTTCGCCTTGATCGTCATGTCGATCAGCGAATGGCGCGACAACTGGTCGAGCATATGGTCGAAGAAGCCGACGCCTGTCGCGATGTCGGATTTGCCCTTGCCGTCGACATGGACCGACACCGAAATCTCGGTTTCCCTGGTCTTGCGGCTCACTTCGGCGGAACGCGACGGCATCGCTCTGTCCTTATCCAGAGGTCATGGGCTTGAAAACGAGAGCCTTCTATCAGCATGATCCGGCGATTGCCAGTTGCCATTCCGGACGGTATCGGCCTAGCCGAAGGGCGGTTTGCAATCACTCGTCCCATGCATACATATGGCAATCAAACGTCACTCGTACCGCGCCAATCGCCTTTGAAAAGGGATAGCGCGAATCGGAGCTGGAAATGTCGAATGAACTGACCATGCACGCCACGACCATCGTCAGCGTGCGCAAGGGCAACAAGGTTGTGATCGCCGGCGACGGCCAGGTCAGCCTTGGCCAGACCATCATGAAGGGCAACGCCCGCAAGGTGCGCCGCATCGGCAAGGGTGGCAGCGTCATTGCCGGTTTCGCCGGCGCCACCGCCGACGCCTTCACCCTGCTCGAACGCCTCGAAGCCAAGCTCGAACAATATCCGGACCAGCTGACGCGCGCCTGCGTCGAGCTCGCCAAGGACTGGCGCACCGACCGCTATCTGCGCCGGCTGGAAGCTATGATGCTGGTCGCCGACAAATCGGTCTCGCTGGCGCTGACCGGCACCGGCGACGTGCTCGAGCCCGAACATGGCGTCATGGCCATCGGCTCCGGCGGCAATTACGCGCTGGCGGCTGCCCGCGCGCTGATGGACACCGACAAGGACGCCGAGGAGATCGCCCGCAAGGCGATGCAGATCGCCGCCGACATCTGCGTCTACACCAACAACAGCTTCGTCGTCGAAACGCTCGATGCCGCCTGAGGCGGCCGGCCATGATCCCAAAAGGTGGGAACCGGTTTTTGGAAAAGATCATGGTCGAACAAGAAGATAGCTACGATTTTCGGCCGGTCACCGAGAAGGACCTGCCGATGATCGCTGCTTGGCTTGCCGAGCCGCATGTCGCCGCATGGTGGGACGATCCGGAAAAGGAAATCGCCGAGATCCGCGCGCATATCTCTTCGGTTTCGGTGGAGCCGCTGATCGTCGAGCTCGACGGCAGGCCGATCGCCTACCTGCAGAGCTACGATCCGCATCTCGAGGACGACCATCCTTACGCCGACCAGCCATTCGGCACGCTGGGCATCGATCTGTCGATCGGCCCGGCCGAACTGGTCGGCATCGGCCATGGCTCGGCGATTGTCCGCCAGTTCGTCGAGGAACTGTTCGAGGAAGGCGCGCCACGCGTCATCATCGACCCGCATCCGGACAACGGCCGGGCGATCCGCGCCTATCAAAAGGCCGGCTTCAGGCCGATCGGCCGCAGGCAATCGCAATATGGGGACGTCGTGCTGATGGCCGTCGACGCGGCCCAAGCCGACACAGAAGAGGGGGACTGACCGCAATGACCGCATCCGGGGAAGACAAGACGCTTTCCGCGTACGAAGACAGCTGGCGGATGGGGCTGCTGCTGGTGCTGGCGCTGATCATTTTTCAGGCCGGCGCTCTCTATGGCATGGGCCATCCGCCGATCTGCACCTGCGGCTACGTCAAGCTCTGGCACGGCGTGGTGAACAGCTCGGAGAACTCCCAGCACATCGCCGACTGGTACACCTTCTCGCACATCATCCACGGCTTCCTGTTCTATGCGCTGGCCACATTCCTGTTTCCACGCTCGCCGGTCGGGCTGAGGCTCGCCTTCGCCGTCCTCATCGAAGGCGGCTGGGAGTTGCTGGAAAACAGCCCCTTCATCATTGACCGCTACCGCGCTGGCACCATCTCGCTCAATTATTACGGCGACAGCGTCATCAACTCGGTGTCCGACACGCTGTTCATGGTGCTGGGATTTGTGATGGCGCGAAAGCTTCCTATATGGGTGATCGTTGCCCTGGCTCTCATCTTCGAGTTCGGCACGGGCTACATCATCCGGGACAATCTGACGCTCAACGTGATCATGCTGCTGCATCCGTTCGAGTCCATCAAGCAGTGGCAAAGTGGAATTTGAGTATGAGCACCTTCTCCCCCCGCGAAATCGTTTCGGAACTCGACCGCTTCATCATCGGCCAGAAGGACGCCAAGCGCGCCGTGGCGATCGCCTTGCGCAACCGCTGGCGCCGCCAGCAGCTGGAAGGCCAGATGCGCGAAGAGGTGATGCCGAAGAACATCCTGATGATCGGCCCGACCGGCGTCGGCAAGACCGAGATCTCGCGCCGCCTGGCACGCCTTGCCGGCGCGCCTTTCGTCAAGGTCGAGGCCACCAAGTTCACCGAGGTCGGCTATGTCGGCCGCGACGTCGAGCAGATCGTGCGCGATCTGGTCGAGGTCGCCATCGGCTTGGCGCGCGAGAAGATGCGCGAGGACGTCAAGGCGCGCGCGCAGGTCAACGCCGAGGAGCGCGTTCTGGAAGCCCTTGTCGGCAAGACGGCAAGCCCCGCCACCCGCGACTCCTTCCGCAAGAGGCTGCGCGACGGCGAGCTCGACGACAAGGAGATCGAGATCGAGGTGGCCGACACCGGCACCGGCGGCATGCCGGGCTTCGAGATCCCTGGCATGCCCGGCGCCAATATCGGCGTGCTCAACATCAACGACATGCTGTCGAAGGCGATGGGGGGCCGCAAGACCAAGAGCCGCAAGACCACGGTGCGCGATTCCTATTCGCTGCTCGTCAATGACGAGTCCGACAAGCTGCTCGACCAGGACGAGGTGGTGCGCCAGGCGCTGGAATCGGCCGAGAATGACGGCATTGTCTTCATCGACGAGATCGACAAGATCGCGTCGCGCGAGGGCGGCATCGGCGCCGGCGTTTCACGTGAAGGCGTGCAGCGCGACCTGCTGCCGCTGGTCGAGGGCACCACGGTCGCGACCAAATACGGGCCGATCAAGACGGATCACATCCTGTTCATCGCCTCGGGCGCGTTCCACGTTTCCAAGCCGTCGGATCTGCTGCCGGAACTGCAGGGCCGCCTGCCGATCCGCGTCGAGCTGCGCGCGCTGGAGAAGGAGGATTTCGTCCGCATCCTCACCGAGACCGAGGCCAGCCTCATCAAGCAGTACATCGCGCTGATGAAGACCGAGGGCGTCGATCTCGTCTTCACCGACGACGCCATCGATTCGCTGGCCGGCATCGCCGTCGATCTCAACGCAAGCGTCGAGAACATCGGCGCCAGGCGCCTGCAGACGGTGATGGAGCGCGTTCTGGACGAGATCTCCTACGACGCGCCGGACCGCAACGGCACGGCGGTCACCATCGATGCCGACTATGTGCAGAAGCATGTCGGCGACCTGTCGCGGAACACCGACCTGTCGCGATTCATCCTCTGATCGCTGGGTTCACCTCGGGCCGGCACATGTGCCGGCCCGAAATCCAAAGTGTGGCCAAATGGAAGCAACTGGCCACCATTCTTGGTGGCAGGCCAAAGCCTTCTCTCGACTCTCCTGCCGCCTTTACCTAGGTTGCCGCCGATTTCGAAAGCAATTTCAGGAAAAGTGCGCAGCGGTTTTCCGTCCGAAATTGTGTAAAAATAAGTGGTTGGAACGGATCGGCGATAGCTGAGCCGGTCCAGAGCGGCGGCGCATGAAGAAGCTTGTACTCCTCTTTCTCGGCCTGGCTTTGGCGTCGGCTATATCGATAGCCGACGCGGCGACCATGGTGCCGCCGGGCAACCGCAACGGCGTGCAGCCCGACATTCCCGGCGCGTCCAGCCGGCGCACCCAGGCCACCAACACCACCTTCCAGGCCAAGTACCGCAAGGTCTACGCGCTGCTGCAGAACGATGCCGAGCTTCGGGCCAAGATCAGGAAGACGGCAGCGGCCTACGGCATCGATCCGATGCACATCGTCGGCGCCATCGTCGGTGAGCACACCTACAATGTCGACGCTTACGATCGGCTGCAGACCTATTACGTCAAGGCGATGTCGTATCTGTCGAGCAAGCTCACCTTCGCCTATGACGGCGAGGATGTCAGCGATTTCGTCCAGCGGCCCGAATTCAAGAAATGCGCCGGCATGGACGACAGCTACGATCTTTGGGAGTGCCGCGAGCAGGTGTGGAACCACGCCTTCCGCGGCAAGACCGTCGGCGGGACGAGCTTCCCCAATGACCGCTTCGGCGCCACGTTCTTCCAGCCCTACTATGCCGGCCAGACCTTCGGCCTCGGCCAGCTCAACCCGCTGACGGCGCTGCAGATGAGCGACATCGTGCACAAAGTGTCCGGCCTGCCGGAGCTCGACGTCGGGGATCCCAACTCGGTCTACAAGACCATCATGGATCCCGACCTGACGCTGCCTTACGTCGCGGCGACCATCAGGAAGTCGATCGATGCGTACCGGACCATCGCCGGCTTCGACATCTCGCACAATCCGGGCCTGACCGCCACGCTCTACAATGTCGGCAATCCCGAGCAGCGCGCCTATGCGCTGAAGGAAGAGAACGAGAAGCGCCGCGCCGCAGGGGAACCGGAGAAGCTGCCCGAGGAGAACTATTACGGCTGGCTGGTCAACGACAAGCTGGACGAATTGAAGGCGCTGTTCTGAGGAACGGTTGCGCTGCTACGGCTGGGATTCCAGAAACGCCTCGAACTTCTGCAATTCCTGAGGGTCCGCCTCGACGATGTGCTGTGGCGCCGGATAGGCGCCGGATTGGATGTCGGCAGCATATTCGCGGAAGGCGGCGATGCGTTCGTTCTGGAGCCGGTCGAATTCCGCCGCGAAGTCGCGGTAGCGCTTGGCGTGGCGCGGATAGCGGCCGCGGTTGGAGCCGAGCACATCTTCCGAGAACAGATACTGAGCATCGCAACCCGCGCCGGCGCCCATCGAGATCATGATGAGTGGCGTGCGCCGCGAGATCGCGGCAGCGACGCTCGCAGGCACCACCTCGATTTCGGCGGCGAAGGCGCCGGCCACTTCGAGGTCCTTCACCTGCTTCCATACAAAGGCAGCGCTCTCGGCCGTCTTGCCGACCGCCTTGAAGCCGCCCGTCCAGGTCGCGTGCGCGGGGATCAGGCCGACATGGCCGCAGACCGGGATGTGCTCGTCGCGCAGGCGGCGGATGGTCTGCAGACTGGCCGAGCAATACATGGCGTCGGCGCTCGCCGCGCGCAGCTTCACCGCCATGCGGAGGATCTCGTCGGTAGTGGCGCCCAGCTTGACACGTTCGTCGCCGGGAATGGCAAAGCAGGTCGGCGCGGCGTCGCGAAAACGCGGATCGAACATCACGTCATAGGTGACCGAGATGATGTCGATGCCGGCACGCTCGGCGGCCTCGGCCTCCTCCAGCGAGAAGACGCGGAGCTTCGAAAGCTGGCGCCTGCCCTTCAGCGCTTGCAAATCGGCGACCGTCGGTCTGCTGCGTGCCATCTTCGTCCCCTCAAAAATGTTGATTGCCTGATGGCACGGCTTACGCCGCCAGCAGCGACTTGAGCTTGACCGCCTGCGATCCGAGCGCCTCCGGCGCCGGGCTTGCCCGCTTCGCGATCAGCATCTCCGCCAGGCGGATGTCGCGCGCCACGGCATTGCCGGGGCCGATGCCGCTGGCGGCGACCAGCCTGCCGTCCTCGGCCAAATGGAACAGGATGAAGGCGCCGTCGTCGAGGTCGCGCCGCACCGTCGAGCGGCCCTCGTCCGAAAGCCCGGCGATCTGCAGCGTGAGCCGGTACTGATCCGACCAGAACCAAGGCACGGCGGCATGCGCCTCGTCGGCGCCGAGCATGTTCTTCGCGGCCAAAGCGCCCTGCTCCTGCGCGTTGCGCCAGGCTTCCAGCCGCACGCGCCGGCCGCCATAGACGGCGAGCGGAAACGAGCAGCAATCGCCGGCGGCGAAGATGTCCGGATCATCGGTGCGCAGCGTTGCATTGACGGCGATGCCGTTGTCGATCGCAAGTCCGGCCTCGGCGGCAAGCGCCGTCACCGGTATAGCGCCGATGCCGATCACCGCGAGGTCGGCGACAACCTCCTGCCCATCGGCAAGGGTGATGCGAACCTCGGCGCCATCGTCGGTAATCGCCGTGATGCCCTGGCCGGTGAGCACCTTCACGCCTTCCGCTTCATGCGCCTTGTGGATGATCTCGGCGATCTCGGCCGGCACGCCGCGCATCAGGATGCGCGGCTGTGCTTCCAGCACCGTGACCGCGGCGCCGAGCTTTCGCGCCGCAGCGGCAAGCTCCAGCCCGATGAAGCCGCCGCCGATGATGGCGACGCGGTTGCCGGCGCTGAGATGGGAACGGATGGCGAGCGCGTCGTTGAAGGTCCTCAGATAAACGCAGCGGCCGCCCAGGCCCGGCATCGGCAGCTTGCGCGGCACGGACCCGGTCGCGAGCAGCAGCTTGTCGTAGGGCAGCGAAGAACCGTCCGACAGGCGCACGACATGCGCGGCGCGGTCGATCGAAACGGCCCGGACGGAATGGATGTGGCGGATCGAACGTTCGGCCAGCAGCTCGTCGCTGGCGATCGCCTTGATGAGCGGCGTCTCGCTGGTCATCGCCTCTTTCGACAGCGGCGGCCGTTCGTAAGGCAGATGCGGCTCATCGCCGACCAGCGTCACCGGCCCTTCAAAACCGAGGTCGCGCAAGGTGAGCGCGGCGCGCCCGCCGCACTCGCCGGCGCCGATGATCACCATTCCTCCCGTCATCGTCGTCACCCGACCTGAATGAGGACTTTGCCGGCGTCGACCTTGACCGGATAGGTCTTGAGGTTGACGCAGACCGGCGCGCCGCGCGCGTCGCCGGTCTTGTAGTTGAAACGGCCGTTGTGCTTCGGGCATTCGATGATGTCGTCCATCACCAGCCCGTCGGCCAGATGCACCTTCTCATGCGAGCACAGGCCATCGGTCGCGAAATACTCGTCGTCCGGGCTGCGATAGATGGCGTAGGTGCGGCCGCCGTGATCGAACCGCATCACGTCCTCTTCGTCGATGTCTCCGGCCGCGCAGGCCTCGACCCAGTCGCTCATGTCGTTCTCCGGCGAAATTCCTGGTTGTCTGGTGTGGCGAAACCGGTCACTCGGCCGCGGCCGCCACCGGATTGTCGTTGTGCAGCTCTTCCCGATAGGGCTTGGCCGTCGGCGGCAGCTCGCGCTTGAGGAAATAATCCTCGTTGCGCAGCTGGCGCAGGAAGGCGGGGATCATCTCGCGATAGCCGGCGAGGATCGACGGCGTCGGCGCCGGCAGGTCGTGCTTGATCAATTCATGCAGCTTTGGCAGCGCGTGATAGGGCACCATCGGGAACATGTGGTGCTCCACATGGTAGTTCATGTTCCAGTAGATGAACCGGCTGACCGGATTCATCAGTACCGTGCGGCTGTTCAAGCGGTGGTCGATGACGTTCTCGGCGAGGCCGCCATGCTGCAGCAGCCCGGTCATGACGTGATGCCAGGCGCCATAGAGGCGCGGCAGGCCGACCAGCATCAGCGGCAGCCAGGAATGCAGGTAGAGCGCCAAGGCGATGGTCGCGATATAGATGGCGAGCCAGATGCGGGCGGCGCGGATCGCCTTCGGCTGCTCCTGTTCGGGAATGAAGGTCTTTTCCGCGGCACTGATGACGCCGGCGGCATTGCGCAGCATGTCGACCATGGCGTGCCAGGCGTCGACGATGCCGAAGAAGTTCAGAACGAGGCGCAAAAGGTCCGGCGGCCGCATGACGGCGATCTCCGGGTCGCGGCCGACGATGATGGTGTCGGTGTGGTGGCGCGTATGGCTCCAGCGCCAGGTCACCGGATTGCGCATGATCATGAAGCAGGCGATCTGGTAAACGGCATCGTTCATCCACTGCGTGCGGAAGGCCGTGCCGTGGCCGCATTCGTGCCAGCGGGAATCGGTCGAGGAGCCGTAGAGCGTGCCATAGACGAAGAAGAACGGCACGCACCACCAGCTGCCCCAGAACCAGGCGCCGCCGGCGCCGCTGAGGACCAGCGCGCCAAGCCAGATGACGGTGTCGCGGATCGCCGGCTGGTCGGAGCGCTGCATCAGCTCCTTCATCTGCTTGCGCAGGATCTCGGTATGGTACCACTCGGCCGCCGCCAGCCCGTTCTCGACCGCCCGCCTGGCGTCGCGGCCGGTCAGGCTGTAGTCGCGTCCGGACAGCGCCGAAGACGTGATTGCCGTCATTGCAGGTTCCTCCATCGCCGCCCGGCGAGCGGTCCTCGACGGGCCCAGGCTCGCGCATGGCTGGCTTCGACTTCACCATAGCTTCAAGCCGTGATAGTCTCAATGTCATAAAGATAGATTCTATCATTTCCTATCATAATGAGCTATTCTCAAGTCGAGCAGGCGATGGAGCATTCATGGCAAGGCGGCCGACAATCACCGATCTCGCACGCGTTTCCGGCGTCAGCGTCGCCACCGTCGACAGGGTGCTGAACAACCGCCTGCCGGTGCGTGAGGAAACGGCGCGCCGGGTCTACGAGGCGGCGACCGATATCGGCTATCACGCCGCCGGGCTGATCAAGCAGCGCATGCGCCAGGAAATGCCGGAATACCGCCTCGGCTTCCTGCTCCTGCGCGGCAACGATGTCTTCTACGGCGATTTCGCGCGCGAGCTGGAACTGGCGGTCTCGCAATCGCAACGCATCCGTGGTGTCGCGATGATCGACTTCGCCGCCTCGCTGGCGCCCGACGAGATCGCCGCCCAGATGCGCAGGCTGGCGGCAAAATCCAGGGCCATCGCCGTCGTCGGCCCGGACCACCCGACGCTGACGGCGGTCGTGGAGGCGCTGAAGGCCAGGGGCCAACCGGTCTTCTCGCTGCTGTCCGACTTCGCAGCCGGCATCCGCGAGGGCTATGTCGGGCTCGACAACCGCAAGGTCGGCCGCACCGCGGCCTGGATGATCGCCAAGGCGGCGAAGAAGCCGGGCAAGGTCGCGCTTTTCGTCGGCAGCCACCGCTTCCACGGCCATGAGTTGCGTGAGATCGGCTTCCGCTCCTATTTCCGCGAGCACGCGCCGGACTTCACCGTGATGGAGACGCTGGTCAATCTGGAAGCCAACCAGGTGACGCATGACGCGATGCTCGATCTTCTGGCCCGGCATCCGGACCTTGCCGGCTGCTATGTCGCCGGCGGCGGCATGGAAGGCGCGGTCGCGGCGCTGAGGGCGGCAAAGCCGGCCAACATGCCGGTGGTCATCTGCAACGAGATCAATGCGGAGTCGCGCGCAGCACTTGCCGACAACATCCTCACCATGGTGATCTCGACACCGCTGGCTGCGCTGTGTCGCGAGCTTGTCGGTCTGATGGCGCATGCCATCGAGAGCGGCGCCGCCAATGCACCCGGCCAGACTTTTTTGCCCTTCGACATCTATCTGCCGGAAAACATCTGAGCCGTCGCCCGCCGGAATGATGTGATCCATCAGGCTGATGGAATTCTTTCGCGGCGGGATTTGGCCCAGGATTCGCCGCAGATTGCTTCCGCCCCCGGTCACGGAGAGCGCCGCAGGCCGATCGGCAATGAAAATCCGGCATGGCCATTCCGAATCTCCCTTGACGTCGCCGAGCGAAATGGAATAAATATTTCACCAACTGGGCATTTTGGTTCTTTCGTTCCGGAACATCTGTTTCAAACAGAGGACCAGGCGTTCCATTTGGGCAAGGAAAACGCCGTCGGAACGGCCAAAGGGAGAGATTCCCCGGAGAGATCGGGGATTCCGGTTCAATCGGTGCAGCCGGACACCAAGTGGAGGAGAAACTAAAATGAAGAAACTGCTTTTGGGCGTCGCGCTTTCGGCGCTGATGTGTTCATCCGCCTTCGCCGCCAAGATCGGCGTTTCGATGGCTCTTTTCGACGACAACTTCCTGACCGTTCTGCGCAACGGCATGATCGCCCAGGCCAAAGGCATGGACGGCGTCGAGCTGCAGGTCGAGGACGCGCAGAACGACGTCGCCAAGCAGCTCGACCAGATCAAGAACTTCGCCGCTTCCGGCGTAGACGCCATCATCGTCAACCCGGTCGATACCTCGGCCACGCAGGCGATGTCGGACGCGGCCGCCGCGGCCAAGATTCCGCTGGTCTATGTCAATCGCGAGCCGGTCAATGTCGACTCGCTGCCGGACAACCAGGCCTTCGTCGCTTCGAACGAGGCTGAATCCGGCACGCTCGAAACCAAGGAAGCCTGCCGCCTGTTCAAGGAAGCCGGCAAGAAGGAAGCCAATGTCTATGTGATCATGGGCGAGCTCTCGAACCAGGCCGCGGTGCAGCGCACCAAGGACATCGACGAAGTGATCGCCACGCCGGACTGCAACTTCATCAAGATCATCGACAAGCAGACCTCGAACTGGAAGCGTGACGAGGCGCAGAACCTGATGACCAACTGGCTGTCGTCCGGCAAGGCCTTCGACGGCGTCATCGCCAACAACGACGAAAGCGCCATCGGCGCCATCCAGGCGATGAAGGCTGCCAACATCGACATGAAGTCGGTCGTCGTCGGCGGCGTCGACGCCACCCAGGACGCGCTGGCCGCGATGCAGGCGGGCGATCTCGACGTGTCGGTCTTCCAGGACGCGGCCGGCCAGGGCGCCGGCGCGCTCGATGCGGCGCTGAAGCTCGCCAAGGGCGAGAAGGTGGAACACAAGGTCTACATCCCGTTCCAGCTCGTCACGCCGGCGAACATCGACAAGTTCTTGAAGAAGAACTGAGGCTGCGCTTCTCAAGGAGCGGCGCTCCGACGCATCGGACTGGCTGAAACCGGCTGCTGATAGGGCGGCGCCGCTCCCTTCCTTCTCCCGCCCCACCGGGCGGGAGAGCGGGCGCGGTCATTCGGAGGAAGAAGACGTGTCACAGACATCGCATGGCATTGGCGGGCTGAGCTACGACGCCAAGAAGCGCCCCTGGCCTGCAGAGTTCAACGTGTTCCTGGCGCTGGTCATCCTGGTCGGCGCTTTCGAGCTGATCGGCCGCGTCTTTCTCGGCGACAGCTTCCTGTTCAACACCCGGCCCAACGTCGACGCGATCTTCAACGAGCAGCGTCTGCAGATCATCATCCTGCAGGTGTCGATCGTCGGCATCATCGCCATCGGCGTCACGCAGGTCATCATCTGCGGCGGCATCGACCTGTCCTCGGGCTCGATCGTCGGCGCCACCGCCATGATCGCCATGAGCTTCGCGCAAGTTGCGACCGTGAACGGCAATCCCAATCCCAAGGCGATGTTCATCGACTATGGCTGGACCGACCTACCGGTCATCGTGCCGCTGCTGGTCGCGGTCGGCTGCGGGCTTTTGGCCGGTCTCATCAACGGATCATTGATCGCCTACACCCGCATTCCGCCCTTCATCGCCACGCTCGGTATGATGGTCACCGCGCGCGGCATCGCCAAATGGTGGTCGAAGGGCCAGCCGATCTCGTTCCCGACCGACAGCTTCGCCGCAATCGGCAAGGGGCTGATGCCGGTTGTCATCTTCATCTCGCTAGCGATCCTGTTCCAGCTCATCCTGAGCTACACCCGATACGGCAAGCACTGCTACGCCATCGGCTCCAACGAGGACGCCGCGCGCATGTCGGGCATCAAGATCGCCAACCACAAGGTGCTGGTCTATGTGATCGCCGGCATTCTCGCCTCGATCGCCGCCGTGGTGCTCTCGTCGAAAAACCTCACCGCCCAGGCCGGCATGGGGGTGATGTACGAGCTCGACGCCATCGCGATGGCGGTCATCGGCGGCGTCTCGCTCTCGGGCGGCCGCGGGTCTATCATCGGCACCGTGATCGGCTCGCTGATCTTCGGCGTCATCATCTCCGGCTTCACCTTCCTGCGCCTCGACGCCTACTACCAGGAGATGGTCAAGGGCGTGATCATCGTCGGCGCAGTCGTTCTCGACCAATGGCGCCAGCGCCGCCGGGCGATAGGAGCTTGACCATGTCCGACATCGTTCTGAAGACCGAAAACCTCACCAAGCACTATGGCGGCGTGCACGCGCTGCAGGAGGCGAATTTCGAGCTGCGCAAGGGCGAGCATGTCGCCATCATGGGCGACAACGGTGCCGGCAAGTCGACCTTCGTGCGCCAGATCACCGGCGTCGAGCAGCGCACCGACGGCAAGATCTGGTTCGACGGCAAGGAAGTGAGCTTCGCCGGCCCGATCGAGGCGCGCGAGGCGGGCATCGAGACCGTGTTCCAGAACCTCGCGCTGGCCGACGATCTCGACGTTCCGTCGAACCTGTTCCTGGGCCGCGAGAAGGTGCTGTTCAACCTCGGCCCCTTCTCGATCCTCGACCGCAAGGCGATGCGCAAGGCGACGGAGGCGGCACTTGTTCGCACGGCGGTGAAGATCCCGAACCTTTCCAGCACCATCCGCCACATGTCGGGCGGCCAGCGTCAGTGCGTGGCGATCGCCCGGACCGCGACCTTCGCTTCCAAGCTGATCATCATGGATGAGCCGACGGCAGCGCTGGGCGTGCAGGAAACGGCTCAGGTCGAAAACATCATCCGCACGCTGAAGGAAAACGGCGAGCCGCTGATCCTGATCAGCCACAACATGCGCCAGGTGTTCGACCTGGTCGACCGCATCGTCGTCTTCCGGCGCGGCCGCATCGTCGCCAATCTGCGCAAGCAGGACACCGACGGCAACGACATCGTCGCCTACATCACCGGCGCCAAGACCGGACAGGCGGAGCTTCAGGCCGCCTGAGGCGTCACGACGGGATCAACCAAATCGTCCGCGCCGGCCGGCGCGGACATGTTTTAGAACCACCCTCAAAGGACATTCCATGACTCTCCGCTTCGCTCTTCTCGGCGCCGGCCGTATCGGCAAGGTGCATGCCCGCGCCGTTGCCTCAAACCCGCAGGCCAAACTGGTGGCCGTGGCGGACGCCTTCGAGAAGGCGGCGACGGAGCTGGCCTCCGCCTATGGCGCCGAAGTGCGCACCATCGACGCGATCGAGCAAGCCAAGGACATCGACGCCGTCATCATCTGCACGCCGACCGACACCCATGCCGATCTGATCGAGCGCTTCGCCAAAGCCGGCAAGGCGATCTTCTGCGAGAAGCCGATCGACCTCGACGTCAAGCGCGTCGAGCAGTGCCTGGCCGTGGTCGAGAAAGCCAATGCCGTGCTGATGGTCGGCTTCAACCGCCGCTTCGATCCGCATTTCGCCGCCGTGCGCAAGGCGATCGACGACGGCGCCATCGGCGCGGTCGAGATGGTCACCATCACCTCGCGCGATCCCGGCGCCCCGCCGCTCGATTATATCGCCCGCTCCGGCGGCATTTTTCGCGATATGACCATCCACGATTTCGACATGGCGCGCTTCCTGCTCGGCGAGGAGCCGGTCGCCGTCAGCGCCCATGCCTCGGTGCTGGTCGACAAGAAGATCGGCGAAGCCGGCGATTTCGACTCGGTCAGCGTCATTCTCGAGACCGCGTCCGGCAAGCAGGCCATCATCTCCAACTCGCGCCGCGCCACCTATGGCTACGACCAGCGCATCGAGGTGCACGGCTCGAAGGGCATGGTCGCGGCCGAGAACCAGCGCCCGGTGTCGATCGAGCTCGCCAACGACAAGGGCTATACCCGTCCGCCGCTGCACGACTTCTTCATGACCCGCTACATCGACGCCTATGCCAATGAGATCGCCGCCTTCATCGCCGCTGCAACGGCGGGCAAGAAGGCAGCGCCGAGCGGCAAGGACGGGCTGGTTGCGCTGAAGCTGGCCGACGCGGCCTTGCAGTCGGCCAAGACGGGCAAGACCGTCCGCATTGATTGATTCGATGAGGCAGGTATTTCGATGGCGGTCGGATTGTCTGTCTCCAACGCTTGGCGATTAGCCGGACCGCTTATCACGTCGTCATCCACGGGCGGAGCAAGGAGCGAAGCGACGCGGCGCAGACCCGAGGATCCATTCCGTTACATCGGAGTGGCGCCAACGGTGCAGAATTCTGCTCCGCTGCGTTCTTCGGCCGGGGTCACGGAATGGATCCTAGGGTCTTCGCGACGGAGCTTCGCTCCTGCTTCGCCCTAGGATGACGACGTTGAGGATGCTTGGACCAACGTTTCAACGTTGGGGCAAGACACCGAGAAAACCGATCGGAACCTCAATGAACCTCGAAAATCTATTGGTAGTCAAAAACACAGGAGCAGAGCGATGAGCGGTTTGGCCGGTCGCAATTCAGAAACGCGCGCCATCGTCACCGGCGGCGCGCAAGGCATCGGCTTCGCCGTGGCCGAGGCCTTGGCGGATGAGGGCTGCCGCGCGCTGGCGCTGATCGGCCGCTCGCAGGAGAAGGGCGACAGAGCGGTCGCGGCGCTGAAGAAGAGCGGCGTCGACGCCATCTTCATCAGCGCCGACGTCGCCAAGGTCGCCGACTGCAAGGGCGCTGTCGCAACGGCCATTGCCCATTTCGGCACGCTCAACGCGCTGGTCAACGCCGCCGCCACCTCGGCGCGCGGCTCGCTGGTCGAGACCACCGAAGAGCTTTTCGACCAGATATTCGACACCAATGTGCGCGGCCCCTTCTTCCTGATGCAGGGCCTCGTCGCGCATTTGCTGGAGCGCAAGGCGCCGGGCTCGATCGTCAACGTGCTGTCGATGTCGGCGCATGCCGGCCAGTCCTTCCTGACGCCCTATTCGACCAGCAAGGGGGCGCTGATGACGCTGACCAAGAATGTCGCCAGCTCCTATCGGCGGAACCGCATCCGCTGCAACGCCGTGCTGCCTGGTTGGATGGACACCGAGGGCGAGGCGATCGTGCAGAAGAAATGGCACGACGCGCCGGACGACTGGCTGGCAAAGGCCGAGGCCGCGCAGCCGATGGGCCAGCTCGTCAAGCCGGCGCAGTTGGCCCGCCTGATCACCTATATGCTGAGTCCGCAGGCCGGCGTCATGACCGGTTCGCTGGTCGATTACGACCAGAACATTGCCGGCGTGATTGGCGAGTAGAATCTCGCCAGGTGACAAACGCCTCAGCTTCGACTATATGAGCCGCATGATCCACCTGACCGCCTCGTTTTGGTACTTTTACTACGACAGCTCGCTGGCGGCGGGAGGATTGCGCTCGATCTGAAGATTGCAGCACCTAAATCCGAAAAGCCGCCAGACCTGGCGGCTTTTTCGTTTCAGCCGGCAGGTCTCCTAACCAGGAGCAGAAAGCCGTGTTGACCACCACAGACGACCTTCGGGTCAAGGAACTCAAGGTACTGAGTACGCCGGACGAGGTGATGCGCGAGATACCGCGCTCACTCACGGCGACGCGCACCGTTGCCGCTTCGCGCAACGCCATCCACTCCATCCTGACCGGGGCCGACGATCGACTGGTTGTCATCGTCGGCCCTTGTTCCATTCACGATCCGGTCGCCGCCGTGGACTACGCCAGCCGTCTGGCGGCGCTGCGCGAGGCCCTGGCCGACCGGCTCGAGATCGTCATGCGCGTCTATTTTGAGAAGCCGCGCACCACGGTCGGCTGGAAGGGCCTGATCAACGATCCCGACCTCGACGGCAGCTTCAACATCGACAAGGGGCTGAGGATGGCGCGCAACGTGCTCTCGGCCGTCAACAATCTCGGCCTGCCGGCGGCGACCGAGTTCCTCGACATGACGACGCCGCAATACATCGCCGACCTCGTCGCCTGGGGCGCCATCGGCGCGCGCACGACCGAGAGCCAGATCCACCGCGAGCTGGCATCGGGCCTGTCCTGCCCGGTCGGCTTCAAGAACGGCACCGACGGCAATCTCAGGATCGCCGCCGAAGCGGTGAAGTCGGCCGCCCAGCCGCATCATTTCATGGCGGTGACGAAGGGCGGCCGCAGCGCGATCGCGGCGACGACCGGCAATGAGGACTGCCACGTCATCCTGCGCGGCGGCGTCGTGCCCAACTACGACGCGGCAAGCGTTGACGCGGCGGCCACGGAGCTTGCCCGCGTCGGCGTCGCGCCGCGGCTGATGATCGATGTCAGCCACGCCAACAGCGGCAAGAAGCCGGAGAACCAGCCGAAGGTCGCGCATGACGTGGCGGGCCAGGTGGCCGCGGGCGACGAGCGTATCATCGGCGTCATGATCGAGAGCAATCTCGTCGCCGGCCGCCAGGATGTCGTGCCGGGCAAGCCGCTCACCTACGGCCAGAGCATCACCGATGGCTGCATCGACTGGGCGACCACCGAGACGGTGCTGCACGGCCTTGCCGGCGCTGTCGAATGGCGCCGGTCCGTGAAGCGCGAACTGCTGGCCAGCCGTCAGGGCGCCGCCTGACGCGCTCCCCTTCTCCCCTTGTGGGAGAAGGTGGATCGGCGCGCAGCGCCGAGACGGTTGAGGGGTGTTGGAAGAACGCGGCGTGAGCCTTTGAGGCTCACGCCGCCCTCAGCCCTTCCCAAGCAGTGAACACCGAGACTGCAAAAAGCAGCAGTCCGGCCGCGCGGCCGGCAAGGATGGTCGCCCGCGGATTGTCGATTAGCAGCGCCCGGCTGCGCCCGGCAGTGATTGCGAGTCCGCCATAGATCCCTGCCTGTGTGGCGATCGTCAGCAATCCCATGACGGTCGCCTGCATCCAGACCGGACCGTAAGCCGGCTTCAGGAATTGCGGATAGACAGCGAGGATGAAGAGATAGGCCTTCGGGTTGATCAGACAGGTGACCAATCCCTGGCGAAAGGCTTTCCAGGCGGAGCGGCTGCCGGCCGGTCCATCATCGCCGACGGTGATGGAACTGCGCATCAGCGATATCCCGATATAGGCCATATAGGCGGCGCCGGCGACCAGCAGCGGTTTGAACAGGATCGGCACGAAATGCATGAGCAGGCCGACGCCGATGGCGCCGTTCAGCGTATGCACCGCACCGCCGAGCATGATGCCGGCGGTGGCGGCAAGGCCTCTGTCGCGTCCGCCGGTCAGCGCATTGGCCAGCACGAACAGCATGTCCATGCCGGGAACGGCGATGATGCCGAAAAGCAGCACGAAGAACAGCCAGAGGTTTTCGCTGTAGCTCATGTCAGTTGCGCGGAGCCCCATGCGGCCGAACCACGGAGGATTCCGTTGATTTTCAAACCGATGGGCGGTCCTATAAGACATCCCAACTGACGGGGCGGTGTCAGTAGCGTTTCGATTGTCTGAAGAAAATGCGCAAGGCGCGCCGCGCCTGTCTAAAGCGCATAGCGATCTTTCAGATTCGCTCTATGCGCTTTAGGTTTTGATTTTACGCATGTCTTTGTCCCGAAACCGGTGCCCACTTTTCGGGAGACATGCTTTAGTCAGACGATTGGGTCGTGGGCGACGCTGACCGACCGGTTTGCTCAGTGGATTGCGGATAATCGACGCCGACAAGAAACAGCCCGTCCGGCGGGGCAACCTGGCCGCAGGCGGCGCGGTCGCGCGCTTCGAGTGCGACCTTGAGGTCGGCGGCGCTCCAGGAGCCGTCGCCGACGCGTCTCAGCGACCCCACCATCGAGCGCACCTGGTTGTGCAGGAAGGAGCGCGCCGAGGTTCGGACCTCGATGAGATCGCCGGCGCGGCTGACATCAAGACGATCAAGCGTGCGGACCGGGCTTTCGGCCTGGCACTGGGTGGAGCGGAAGGTGGTGAAATCATGCCGCCCGAGCAGCACTTTCGCCGCTTCGTGCATGGCCTCGGCATCGAGGCGTTTCGGCACCCACCAGACCTTGCCCTTTTCCAGCGCCGACGGGGCGCGGCGATTGAGGATGCGGTAGAGATAGTGGCGGCCGGTGGCCGAAAAGCGCGCGTCGAAGCCATCGGCAACGACGGCAGCCTTGAGGATGGCGATGCGCGCGCCGGCCGCCTGCAGATGGGCGTTGACGGCATCGCGCACCTTGTCGCCCGCCCAGGGTTTGGCGAGATCGACATGCGCCACCTGGGCGGTAGCGTGCACGCCGGCATCGGTGCGGCCGGCGGCACGTAACCTTACTTCTTCGCCGCAGAATTTCGCGATCGCCTGCTCGATCGCCTGCTGCACCGAAGGCTGGTCCGCCTGATGCTGCCAGCCGGCGAATTGGCTGCCGTCATATTCGATATCGAGACGAAAACGCGGCATGCTCAGACAACTGCCCGCGATGGAGACGAGGCCTCGTCTTTTCGGTTGAGCATGATCTTTCCCGAAAACCGGTTCCCACTTTTCGCGGACGCGGACCTTCGGTTCGGGATCATGCTCTAGGCGGCGAGCGCGGTGAAGGCCGAAGCGTAGACCAGCTTGCCGGTCGCGGGCGCGTCGCCCCAGACAAGAGCCTGCAGCGCTTCGCCCTGGTACTCGCTCTCGAACTTCTCGGCGCGGGCGTGGGTATAGCCGAAGCGCCCGTAATAGGCCGGGTCACCCAGCACCACGGCCAGCGCCTCGCCGGCTTCCTTGAGGCGGATATGCGCCTCGCGGATCAGCGCGCCGCCGATGCCGGTGCCGTGGAAGGACGGCTCCACCGCCAGCGGCGCCAGCGCCACGGCCGCGAAGCGCTTGCCGCCGGTCTGCACGAAAAGCCTGGAAAACAGGATGTGGCCGACGACCTGGCCGTCTTCTTCCGCGACCAGTTCGACGACGGCGTCGCCGCCCGTCACCAGCGCGTCGACCAGACCGGCCTCCGCCTGCTGGCCGAAGGCATGTTCTTCGACGAGGCGGATCGCCTCGCGATCCCGCGGCGTCGCCGCGCGTATCGACATCATGCTCATGTGAGTTTCGTTCCTTTTTCGATCTTGGCCCCGCGCAAAAACTCCTGCGCGGCGGCGGGCCTTCCGCCCGCCCGTTGAACTTCGACCAGTCTGATCGCGCCTGACCCGCAGGCGACCGTCAGCCGGTCATCGAGAATTCCTCCCGACTCGCCGACGCCATCCGAGAGCGTCGAGCGAAGCAGTTTCAGCCGCTCCATGCGGCCGCCAATTTCGACCTCGCACCACGCGCCCGGAAAGGGCGAGAGGCCGCGAATGTGATTGTGGACTTCGCCGGCAGGCCGCGTCCAGTCTACGCGTGTCTCCGATTTATCGATCTTTCGGGCGTAGGTCACCCCTTCCGTCGCCTGTTGGGTAAATGTCAGACAATTTATCCCCAGCCGCGTCAGCGCTTCCACCATCAGCGAAGCGCCTATGTCCATCAACCCGTCATGCAATTCGCCGGCCGTCACATCGGGTGCGATGGCGCATTTTTCAACCAATGCCACCGGACCGGTGTCCAGACCTTCTTCCATGCGCATGATCATCATGCCGGTCTCGGCATCGCCGGCCATGATGGCGCGCTGAATGGGAGCAGCACCACGCCAACGCGGCAAAAGCGAGGCGTGGCCGTTGAGGCAGCCGAGTTTGGTGGCCTCCAGGACGGGTTTTGGCAGAAGCAGCCCATAGGCGACGACCACGGCGACATCAGCTCCCAAGGCGGCGAAGGCCTGCTGCTCGGCCTCGCCTTTCAGCGATGCCGGCGCCCGCACCTCGAGGCCCAGCCGTTCGGCCTCGCGCTGCACGGGCGAGGGCGTCAGTTCCAGTCCACGCCGGCCGGCGGCGCGCGGCGGCTGCGTGTAGACAGCCGCGATGTCATGGCCGGCCTCGGCGATGGCGCTGAGCGTCGGCACCGAAAAATCCGGCGTGCCCATGAAGATGACGCGCAGGGGCATGACCCCTAGCCCACCATCTTGCCCGGCGCCTTGTCCTTGGCGAGCTTCTTGAATTTTCTCACCACCATGTCGCGCTTCAGCTTCGAGATGTGGTCGATGAACAGCACGCCGTTGAGATGGTCGATCTCATGCTGCAGGCAGGTCGCCATCAGGCCTTCAGCCTCAATCTCCTGCAGCTTGCCGTCACGGTCGAGATATTTTACCCGCACGGCGGCAGGGCGCTCGACCTCGGCGTAATAGTCCGGGATCGACAGGCAGCCTTCCTCATAGACCGAGCGCTGGTCGGAGCTTTCGAGGACCTCCGGATTGATGAAGACATGCGGCGCCGGCTCCTCGCCTTCCTTGGCAAGGTCGATGACCAGCAAGCGCCTCGGCTCGCCGATCTGGATCGCCGCCAGCCCGATGCCCGGCGCGTCATACATGGTCTCCAGCATGTCGTCGGCGAGCTTGCGCAAATCGCTATCGACGCGCTCCACCGGTTTGGAAACCTGGCGCAGGATCGGATCGGGAAGGATGATGAGCGGCTTGATCGACATGGCGTCTCACCTAAGACCTCGCCACAGCAGCGTCAACCGGGACATCTTTAGGCTGTTCACGTTTTGATCTATGCCAGCAGGCCGAATCGGTTATGCTGCCGGCATGAACGACATGACCTCCATCCTTTCTGAGCCCGTTGCAAGGCTTGGCGCCACCACGATCACGCTCGGCCAGGCGCTGGGTTTCGGGGCGGCGCTGCTGCTGGCACTGTTCCTGGCGCTCGTCGTCGCGTTGTGGCGCGCTGCCGGGGCGCGCGCGGTGGCGGCGGCAGAGGCCGCCGACCATGCGCGTGACACCGAGGCGCGGATGGCGGACATCCTGCAGGCGCAGGCCGAGATGCAAGGACGCATGGGCGCGATCGCCGAAGTGTTCGGGGCGCGGCAGGCCGAGCTTACCCAGTCGCTGGGACAGCGTCTCGACGCCATGACCGGCCGCCTCGGCCAGACCATGGCCGAGCAGACCAAGTCGACGCATGAAAGCCTGGCCAAGCTGCAGGAGCGGCTGGCGGTGATCGACACCGCGCAAGGCAACATCCAGTCTTTGGCCGGCCAGGTAGTGCAGCTGCAGGCGATCCTTTCCAACAAGCAGACCCGCGGCGCCTTCGGCCAGTCGCGCATGGAGGCGATCATCGCCGACGGCCTGCCGCACGGCGCCTACGAGTTCCAGGCGGGCCTCTCCAACGGCAGCCGACCGGATTGCCTGGTGCGGATGCCCAACGGCGCGCCGATGCTTGCCATCGACGCCAAATTTCCGCTGGAAGCCTGGAACGCCATTCGCGCCGCCGAGGGCGCCGATCCGCAGAAGGCGGCGGCGCAGGCGTTCCGGCGCGACATCGAGGTGCATATCCGCGATATCGCCGAAAAATACCTGATCCAGGGTGAGACGCAGGACACCGCCTTCATGTTCGTGCCGTCGGAATCGGTGTTCGCCGAGATCCACGAGAATTTCGAGGCCGTGGTGCAGAAGGCGCACCGCGCCCGCGTCGTCATCGTCTCGCCCTCGCTGCTGATGCTGTCGATCCAGGTCATCCAGGCGATCCTGAAGGACGCTCGCATGCGCGAGCAGGCGCATCTGATCCAGGGCGAGGTCATCCGCCTGATGGAGGATGTTCAGCGCGTCGATGAGCGCGTGCGCCGGCTGCAGACGCATTTCGGCCAGGCGGCCAAGGACATCGACGACATCCTCGTCTCGACGTCGAAAGTCACCAAGCGCGGCCAGAAGATCGAGGCGCTGGAGTTCGCCGAAGGGGAAACCGAGCCGCCGCGCGGTCCGGCCAAGGCGGAGGCCGGCGCGCGCGTGGCCGATTCCAAGACGGGTCAATTGCGGCTCAGGGTCGTCGAAGGCGACGACTAGTTTCGCCGGAGATTGGCGAAGCGCCCACTCACATCGTCATTCTAGGGCGCAGCAAGGAGCGAAGCGACGCGCGCAGACCCTAGAATCCATGCCGTGACTGCGGAGCGCCGCAACGGTGCAGAATTCTGATACGTCGCATTCCTCGGCGAGCGTTACGGCATGGATCCTCGGGTCAAGCCCGAGGATGACGAAGGATGGGCATCGGCCGCTCTTCAAGGTCGCCCAACAAGCTTACTGCTCCTCGACGATCCTTGTGCCCTCGAATTCCGGCAGCCAGTGCAAGGCCGAGCGATGCCAGTATTGCGTCCTTGGCACCAGCTGGTCGCGCTGGCGCGCCGTGCCGGTCCTGATGCCATAGACCTTGGGCCCTTCGCCGACCGATGTGGCGTAAAGATGCGAGCCGCATTCGCCGCAAAAGCCCTGAGCCCGCTTGGCGCCGCTCGACCCGGTCTTGATGTAGACCTTGGGCTCGCCCTTGGTGATGCGGTAATCCTCCTCCGGCACGCGCACGGTGACGCGGAAGGCCGTGCCTGTGAGTTTCTGGCAATCCGTGCAGTGGCAGATGGAAGTCTTTTCCGGATCGACCTCCGCCTCATAGGTGATGGCGCCGCAATGGCACCCGCCGTCGATTCTCATAGGAATACTCCCCGAAAGTTTGCTTCGCTCAAACCTAATCCTCTTCAGAGGCCTCGGCGATAGCCTTACGCCTGCGCTCCCATGTGCCGGTGGCCTGCGGCTTGACGAACAGCTTGGCGATCTCCGGCATCTCCTGCTTCAGCCGCGCCTCCAGGCGCTCGACGCAGGCTTCGATCTCCGGCGCAGTGAGATGATCCTCGAACTCGATGCTCAAGCCTGCAACGATTTCCTCGGGGCCGATATGGACGCTCAATATGCCGTTTGCCCGCTGCACGGCCGGGTCCTGCTCGGCGATCGCCAGAACCTTGCGCTGCACTTCCGGAGAGGCCGGCTCGCCGAGAAGCAGGCCCTTGCTCTCGCGCGCCAAGAAGATCGCGGTCGCGCCGAGGATGATGGCGATGCCGATCGAGCCGACACCGTCGAGCTCGGGAATTTCCAGCAGTTCGGATGCGAGGATACCCGCGAAGGCGACGATCAGGCCAAGCAGTGCCGCGCTGTCCTCGAACAGTACCGTGTAGACGCTCGGGTCCTTGCTGAGCCGCACCGCCTCGAACCAGCCCTCCCGGCCTTTCTGTCCCCGGAACTCCTTCAGCGCCACCAGCCAGGAGCTGCCTTCGAACAGGAAAGACAGGCCAAGCACGATGTAGTTGACCCTGGCGTTGACGACCGGCACGGGCGCCATGATGTGGATGACGCCCTCGTAGAAGGACACGCCGGCGCCGAGCGCGAAGACCAGAAGGGCGACGATAAAACTCCAGAAATAGAGCTCGCGCCCGTGGCCGAGCGGATGCGTGCGGTCGGGCGGGCGCGCGGCACGGCGCATGCCGTGAAGCAGAAGCGCGCCGTTGCCGGTATCGACCAGCGAATGCACGCCTTCCGACAGCATGGCGGAGGAACCGGTGAAGAGCGCCGCGGCGAACTTGGTGAGCGCGATCGCGAGATTGCCGGCGAGCGCAGCATAGATCACCCTTCTGGAGCCGCTATGCCCTGCCATCCGCTTCCAGATCCTCTTCAGAGCGCCGAGCTTAACGACCCGCCGGCCGAAGCTCTACAGACAATGCGCCAGCCGTTGCGAGGTTCAAGGGGGACATCCTGTTGCCCGCTGCTCGAAACCTGTGCCGGCGGATCGAGGGAAAACGGTTGACATCGGGGAAGCCGGCTTTCGAAGCGTCAAGCGGCCTCTTGCGGTCGGGCGTTTCTCTTGTTTCACTTGGGCTGCCCACAATCGGAGGAACGAATCATGGCTAAAGGTGCGATGAAGGCGGGCAAGGAACCCCGCAAGCCGAAGAAGGACGCGAAGAAACCAGCCGCGGCCCCGGCTCCGAAGGCGCCGCCGGTCAAGGCGATGCGCATCAAGGAGAAGTAAGCCGCCAGCGCGGGCGTGCCGCGCTGAAACGGATCAAGGCGTCACGCTTTTTTGTTTTGATGCATGTCGTTCTCCCAAAACCGCTTCGCACTTTTGGGCGACATGCATTGTCCGTCTCGATGCGGATTTGAACCGGCGGCATGCCGAATGCTGCCGGTGTTTTGTTGATCGGAGCGCAAGGCTACCTATATCGATGCGGCGAGGACGACCTCGCTTCTCTGAAAAATCGGCCGGGACGACCCGCCACTTCCAGCATCGAGCGCGATGCTGGAGCGATGGAGCGTTGCGATGTCCTGGATTTTTCTTTTCTTCGCCGGCCTGTTCGAGATCGGCTGGGCGATCGGCCTCAAATATACCGACGGTTTCTCGAAGCCGCTGCCGACCCTTCTCACCATTGCCTCGATGATCGTCAGCCTCGGCCTGCTCGGCCTGGCATTGAAGGAATTGCCGGTCGGCACGGCCTACGCGGTATGGACCGGCATCGGCACCGTCGGCACCGCCTTGCTCGGCATCTGGCTGCTCGGCGAGCCGGCGACAGCGGTCCGGCTCGCCTGCATCGGCCTGATCGTCTCAGGCATCGTCGGGCTGAAGCTTGTCGCCTGACGCCTCTCTTTGTTCTTACGCAAGTCCGGACGGAAAACCGCTACGCGCTCTTCCTGGAATTGCGCTAAAGCGCGTCGCGCTGAAACGGATTCAGGCGACGCGCTTTATGTCTTTGTTCTGATGCATGTCGTTGTCCCAAAACCGCTGCACACTTTTGGGCGACATGCATCAGACAAACGCCTTCAGGGCCGCCGCTGGCGACCCTGAACCAATCTTCGAACGAACCTATGTCAGCGGGCGGAGAAACCCGGAGGCGTACGGCCGACGCGCGCCTTGCGGGCGGCGTAGCGCGCATCGCGCTTGGCCTTGCGCTCTGCCTCATCTGCAAGCAGACGGGAGATACGCTCGTTCTCCTCGGCTTCGCGGATCTTCGCCTCGGCTGCCGCCGCCTCTTCAGCGGCAATACGAGCAGCCTCGGCCGCTGCCTCGCGTTCAGCCTTCTCGGCCGCTTCGCGCGCCAGCTTTTCCTGCTTCAGCCTGGTCTTCTCGGCCTCGCGGATCGCACGGGCCGCAAGGATCGCCTTGCGTTCCGCCTGACGCGCCAGCACCGCTGGATCGTCCGCCGCCGGCTTTGCCTTGAAGCGCTCCAGGAGCGCCTTCTTTGCCTCGTTCGCGGCATTGCGCCGCTCGAATATGTCTTTTTCCCTGTAGATAGCCAAATCCACTTCCCTGCAGTCAATTCGCGACGCTTACATACGCGCGAAAGTGACGAGTTCAAGCGCCAAAACGGTATGCCAGCCATGAAAATCTGAGCTGTTGCCGCCGGGGCACGTCGCGACGGCGCGATGCACTGTTCACAAATCGCGCCTCTGGCGGCTGGCCAGGCCGATCGCTAACTCTAGCGCCAACAATCAACGCCCAAGCGGCGCATCAGGATGCAAAGAAATGGAACTCGGCCTCTACACTTTCGCGGATGTCAGCCCGGAACCCGGCCCCGGCGCCATCGGGCCGCATGAACGGCTGCGCAACCTGATCGAGGAGGTCGAGCTGGCCGACCAGGTCGGTCTCGACGTGTTCGGCCTCGGCGAACATCATCGCCCCGATTATGCGGCCTCGGCGCCGGTCGTAGCCCTTGCGGCGGCCGCGGAGCGGACGAAGCGCATCAAGCTTACCAGCGCGGTCACCGTGCTTTCCTCCGACGATCCGGTGCGGGTCTTCCAGCAGTTCGCGACGCTCGACCTTCTGTCCGGCGGCCGCGCCGAGATCATGGCCGGGCGCGGCTCCTTCATCGAATCCTTCCCGCTGTTCGGCTACAACCTCGAGGACTATGACGAGCTCTTCGCCGAGAAGCTCGACCTCCTGCTTGCCATTCGCGACCAGGTGAAGGTGACGTGGCAAGGACGCTTGCGCGCGCCGATCAATGGCCGCGGCGTCTATCCACGGCCATTCCAGGAAAAGCTGCCGATCTGGATCGCCATTGGCGGCACGCCCCAGTCCGCCGCCCGCGCCGGCGTGCTCGGCCTGCCGCTGGCTTTAGCCATCATCGGCGGCGAGCCGGCCCGCTTCGCGCCGCTGTTCGATATCTACCGCGAGGCGGCAAAGCGCGCCGGCAACGATCCCGCCACGCTTGCCACCAGCCTCAACGTGCACGGCTTCATCGCCGAGACCACCGAGGCGGCGGCCGACGACTTCTACGAGCCCCAGGCCGAGGTGATGAACCGCATCGGCCGCGAGCGCGGCTGGGGCCCGACCTCGCGGGCGCATTTCGACCAGGCGCGAGGTCCCGGTGGCGCCTTGTTCGTCGGCAATCCCGAGCAGGTGGCGGAAAAGATCGTCGCCCAGCACAGGATCTTCGGCAACGACCGCTTCCTCTTGCAGATGGCGATCGGCACCATGCCGCATGCCAAGATCATGAAGGCGATCGAGCTTTACGGCACCAGGGTGGCGCCGATCGTGCGCAAGGAAACGGCGAAGGCCGCGCCGGCGCCGGTGGCCTGACGATGCCAGTCCGGTAGGGTCCGTTCATCCACGCCGGCTAAAGCTATCACTTTGTTTTAATGCAATTCCGGACGGAAAACCGGTCACACTTTTCCTGGAATTGCTCCAACGGAACCTTGGCGCGGCGCGCACGTTTTTCTCGACGATTGCGAGGGGAACCGATGAAAGCCGAAACGACCGCGTCGGGCGCGAGCGTTGCCGAAAGCCCCGATCCGCGTGCCTCAGACCCGCGTGCCGGAGCGCGCGCCGAGTTGCGGCTGATGCGGTCGTTGCTGATCGGCATCTTCATTCTGCTGACGGTATTCGCGCTCTATTTCGCCCGCGCTTTCTTCATGCCGGTGATCCTCGCCTTCCTGCTGGCGCTGACGTTGACGCCGATCGTGCGCTTCCTGCGCAAGCACGGTATTCCAGACGTGCTCTCCGCGACGCTGCTGGTGCTGCTCTCCATATTCATCTTCGTCAGCGCCGGTTATCTGCTGAGCGGGCCGGTTATCAACCTTGTCAACAACAGCTACTCGATCGGCCAGCAGCTCACAGAAAGGCTGGCGCCGTTCAAGCGTCCGCTCGAGATGATGGCGGATGTTTCGCGCCAACTCGGGGCGCTGACCGAGACCGCGCAGGAACCGGGCGTGCAAAGGGTCTCGGTGGCGCCGTCCGGTATTCTGTCCGCCGCGGCCAGCAACATCCTGGGGGCAGGCACCTCGATCACCATCGTCTTCGTGCTGTCGCTGTTCCTGCTCGCCTCGGGCACCTTGTTCTACGAGAAGATCGTCCAGTCCTTCACCAGCCTCAGCCAGAAGAAGCGGGCGCTGCGCGTCGTCTATGACGTCGAGCGCGAGATCTCGCATTACCTGCTCACCGTCACGCTCATCAATGCCGGCCTCGGCACGGTGATCGGGCTGGGCCTGTGGGGGCTCGGCATGCCGAACCCGCTGGTCTGGGGCGCGGCCGCGGCGCTCCTCAATTTCCTGCCCTATGTCGGCGCGCTGACGACCATCCTCCTGGTCACCGTCATCGCGCTGATCAGCTTCGATTCGATCTCCTATGCGCTGCTGGCGCCCGCCTTCGTGTTGCTGTGCGATATTGTCGAGGGCCAGTTCGTGACACCGGTCATGGTCGGCCGAAGGCTGGAGATCAATGCGGTGGCGATCTTCATCGCCATCGCCTTCTGGTCATGGCTATGGGGTTTTGTCGGCGCGCTGATGGCGGTGCCGCTGCTGGTGGTCATCAAGGTGTTCTGCGACCATTTCGACGGCCTCAGCCATGTCGGCAATTTCTTGGCGGCGCAACAGACCATCCTCGTCGAAGACGAGCCGGCCGAGAACAACCACAAGGCCGTCTGACGCCCTGGCCCAATCCTCAAACTCGGCCCTGGTTTGCCGCATCGGCGACGAGTGCCTATATCGGACCGGTCAAGCCGGACCCGCCCCTCATGACCGACGCTTCCTTCGACATCGATGCCTATTTCGCGCGCATTGGCTATCGCGGCCCGACGGATGCTTCGCTGGCAACGCTGAAGGCGCTGCACCGGCAACATCCGCATGCGATCCCGTTCGAGAATGTCGATGCGCTGATGGGTATTTCGGTCGGGCTCGATCCGGCGTCGCTGCAGGACAAGGTCTTCGGCCAAGGCCGCGGCGGCTACTGCTTCGAGCACAATCTGATCTTCATGCATGCGCTTGGGGAGCTGGGTTTCAATGTGACCGGGCTCGCCGCCCGCGTGCTCTGGGGCCAGCCGGACGACACCATCACGGCGCGCAGCCATATGCTGCTGCGGGTCGAGCTCGATGGAAAAACCTATATCGCCGATGTCGGCTTCGGCGCCCTGACGCTGACGGCGCCGCTGCTGCTGGAGCCAAATCTCGAGCAGCAGACTCCGCACGAAGTGTTCCGTATCGCCGAGGCCGGCGATCATTTTCGCCTGCAGGCCAATATCGGCGGCGCCCATATCGGCGGTGATTGGCGCACGCTCTACCGCTTCGACATGCAGCGGGCCTACGAGGTCGATTATTCCGTGAGCAGCCATTTCCTGTCGACGCATCCGAGCTCGCATTTCCTGTCGACCCTGGTTGCCGCGCGCGCCCTGCCGGACCGGCGCTACGCGCTGCGCAACAACCGCTTGTCGACCCATCACCTTGGCGGCCGCAGCGAGCAGCGGGAAATCGCCTCGGCGGCCGAGCTCGCCGACGTGCTGGAAGGCCAGCTCGCCATCGTCATTCCCGACCGCGCCGCCTTCGAGGCGAGGTTGCGGCAGAAGCAAATCGTGGAGACCTGATCAATGACGGCCCTTTCGGTTCTCGACCTGTCGCCGATCACCCAAGGCAGCAATGCCTCGCAGTCGCTCGCCAATTCGCTCGACCTTGCCCGCCATGCCGAGCGGCTGGGCTACAAGCGCTACTGGCTCGCCGAACATCACAACATGCCTGGCATCGCCAGCGCCGCGACCTCCGTCGTCATCGCCCATGTGGCGGGCGGGACGAAGACGATCCGCGTCGGCGCGGGCGGCATCATGCTGCCCAACCATGCGCCGCTGGTGATCGCCGAGCAGTTCGGCACGCTCAACGCGCTTCATCCGGGCCGCATCGACCTCGGCCTCGGCCGCGCGCCGGGCACCGACATGATGACGGCGCGGGCGCTACGCCGCAATCTGGAGGCCAGTGACAACTTCCCTCAGGACGTCGTCGAGCTGATGGGCTATTTCCAGCCGGCCGAGGAAGGCCAGCGCATCCGCGCGGTGCCAGGCGAAGGCCAGGAGGTGCCGGTCTGGATCCTGGGCTCCAGCCTCTACGGCGCGCAGCTCGCCGCATTGCTCGGCCTGCCCTATGCTTTCGCCTCGCATTTCGCGCCCGCCGAACTCGACCAAGCGCTGGAGGTCTATCGCACGCGCTTCCAGCCCTCGGCCCAGCTCGACAAGCCTTATGTAATGCTCGGCCTCAATGTCTTCGCGGCTTCCACGGATGCCGAGGCGAAGCTGCTCTTCACCTCGCTGCAGCAGGCTTTCGTCAATCTGCGCAGCGGCCGGCCCGGGCAATTGCCGCCGCCGGTCGAGAACTATGATCGCGATCTCGATCCGGTGGCCAAGACCATGCTTGCCCAGGCGCTGTCCTGCGCCGTCGTCGGCTCGCCGGACACGGTCCGCCAGGGCATCGACGCCTTCGTGCGCCGCACCGGCGCCGACGAATTGATGGTGACGGCGCAAATGTTCGACCACGCGGCGCGGGTGCGCTCCTTCGAGGTTCTGGCGGACGTGCACGGATCGATGTCGCAAGCCGCCTGATCACTGAGCGCCTTTTGCCTGACATGCTCATCTGCTAGGGGGCAGGCGTCTCTCCTCAAGCGCGAGCTTTCCCGTGACCGATGATCTCGACCAGCGCACGCATTTCGCCATCGATCTCGCGCGGCGCGCAGGCGAGCTTGGGCTGAAATATTTCCGCGACCTCGAAAACCTGACCATCGAGAGCAAGGGCCATCAGGATCTTGTCTCCGACGCCGATCGCGAGGTGGAGCTTTTCGTCCGTGCGGCGATAACAGCAGCCTATCCGGACGACGGCATTGTCGGCGAGGAGCATGCGCCGGTTACCGGCAAGACCGGCTATGTCTGGGTGATCGACCCGATCGACGGCACCGCCAATTTCGTGCGCGGCATTCCCGCCTGGTGCGTGGTGATCGCCTGCGCCAGGAACGGCGAGACCGTCGTCGGCGTCATCCATGAGGCGTCGACCGGCGAAACCTTCCATGGCCGCCTTGGCGGCGGCGCCTTCGTCAACGGCAGGCCGATCAGGGCAAGCGGCGCCTCCGCGCTTTCCGAAGGCTCGGTCGGAACCGGGCTGTCGAACCGCGCGTCGACCGAACATGTCGCCGTGCTGGTCAAGATGATCATGGCCGAGGGCGGCGTCTTCTTTCGCAACGCGTCCGGCGCCCTGATGCTCGCTTATGCCGCCGCAGGCCGGCTGCTCGGCTATGTCGAGGAGCACATGAATGCGTGGGACTGCCTTGCCGGCATGCTTCTGGTCGAAGAGGCGGGCGGCACAGTGCTGAAGCCGGACCCGAGAACGGTCGTCAGCCAAGGAACGCAAGTGATCGCCGGCGGAAGCAACATCTTTCCGAAGCTGCGCATGCTTTGCACGGAAGCGTTCCGAAACTAGTCGGTATTGGAGCGGCCGCGGGAAGACGGCAACGCGGCGTCTATATGACGATCACCTTGGTGCCGATTGCGGCACGGTCATAGAGATCGATGATGTCCTGGTTCATCAGGCGAATGCAGCCCGCCGAGACGGCTTTGCCGATGGACCACCATTCGGGGCTGCCATGCAGGCGGTATCCGGTGTCGCCCTTCTCGTTGAAGAGATAGAGCGCCCGCGCGCCGAGCGGGTTCATGAGTCCGGCGTCCATATGGGCCGGTATGATGTGGCCGCGGTTGCGCTCGCGCACGATCATCGCCGACGGCGCGCTCCAATCCGGCCACTCGCGCTTCCGCTCGACATGCGCGGTGCCATGCCACTCGAAGCCCGCTTTGCCGACGCCGATGCCGTAGCGCAGCGCCTGACCGTCTCCCAACACGTAGTAGAGGAATTTTGCTCCCGTATCGACGACGATGGTGCCGGGCGCTTCGTCGGTCGCGTAAGGCACCGTCTGCCGGTGGAACTTTTGGTCGACCTTGTAGATCGGAACCGGCGGAATGCGGAAACCGGCGTCGGTGAGGCCGCCATAGGCCAGTGGGGAAGTCTGCAATGCGCCGCCGGTGGTGCAGCCGGAGAATGCGACCATCCCGGCAAGTACCCCGATCAGGATCGATTTCGCGCGCATGATCCAAGCCGGCGTTCGTGCCGGCGATCTGCCGCATCTTGTCTTATTCGTAGTCCCGCATGCTTCAATTGCCAAGTTTCCATCTTCTTCGGCTGACACTGGCTGCTTCGTTCGGTCGATGCCACCAAGCTAAGCGATGACGGTTTGCACGATCGCTAGGGCCGCCGGCCCGTGCGTACTTCCGAACGACCCCCGACAGGGCCAAGTGCATGGCGGCAAAGAAGTTTTTCCGCGCATTCGCGACCCAAAGTCACGCCCGCCGCGCCAAGCCTGCCCTTGCCCGATATGCGACAGGCATGCTTAGGCTCGGAAAAAATCCCGTCTGGACAATGAGATAGAAGAAATTCGCACCGATCCTCGTGTAAGGCGCGCCGGTCCGTTCCGGGATGGCAGACGCCTTGCGCAGAATGCTTGCGCGCCGTGCCGCCTGTTCTTATATACGCGCCAACCGTCCGGCCTTGAAAATCCGGGACCGTGACGGAATTTCTTGTGAACAGGGGCTTTCGTCGGAACGCCTTATCAGGGTCCTGAGAGCCTGCTTAGCGGAGAGACCAGAACAATGGCAAAAGTAATCGGTATCGACCTCGGAACCACCAACTCCTGCATCGCCATCATGGACGGCAAGGAGCCCAAGGTTATCGAGAATGCGGAAGGCGCGCGTACGACCCCTTCCATCGTCGCCATCAACAGCGACGGCGAACGTCTCGTCGGCCAGCCGGCCAAGCGCCAGGCGGTCACCAATCCTGAAAACACCATCTTCGCGGTCAAGCGCCTGATCGGCCGCCGCTATGACGATCCGGTGACGGAGAAGGACAAGAAGCTTGTCCCCTACAAGATCGTCAAGGGCGACAATGGCGATGCCTGGGTCGAGGCCGGCGGCAAGAAGCAGTCGCCCAGCCAGATCTCGGCCATGATCCTGCAGAAGATGAAGGAAACGGCGGAGGCCTATCTCGGCGAGAAGGTCGAGAAGGCGGTCATCACCGTTCCGGCCTATTTCAACGACGCCCAGCGCCAGGCGACCAAGGACGCCGGCAAGATCGCCGGCCTCGAGGTGCTGCGCATCATCAACGAGCCGACGGCCGCGGCACTTGCCTATGGCCTCGAGAAGAAGGACGGCAAGACCATCGCCGTCTATGACCTTGGCGGCGGCACCTTCGACATTTCGGTGCTCGAGATCGGCGACGGCGTCTTCGAGGTGAAGTCGACCAATGGCGACACCTTCCTCGGCGGCGAGGACTTCGACATGCGCCTGGTCGAGTACCTGGCGGCCGAGTTCAAGAAGGAGCAGGGCATCGACCTCAAGGCCGACAAGCTCGCGCTCCAGCGCCTGAAGGAAGCGGCCGAGAAGGCCAAGATCGAGCTGTCGTCGACGACGCAGACCGAGATCAACCTGCCCTTCATCACCGCCGACGCCACCGGACCGAAGCACCTGACGATGAAGCTCACCCGGGCGAAGTTCGAGAGCCTGGTCGAGGATCTCGTGCAGCGCACCATCGACCCCTGCAAGGCGGCGCTCAAGGATGCCGGCCTGAAGGCGGGCGAGATCGACGAGGTGGTCCTGGTCGGCGGCATGACCCGCATGCCCAAGATCCAGGAGATCGTGAAGCAGTTCTTCGGCAAGGACCCGCACAAGGGCGTCAATCCGGATGAGGTCGTGGCGCTCGGCGCCGCCATCCAGGCCGGCGTGCTGCAGGGCGACGTCAAGGACGTGCTGCTGCTCGACGTGACGCCGCTGTCGCTCGGCATCGAGACGCTAGGCGGCGTGTTCACCAGGCTGATCGAGCGCAACACCACGATCCCGACCAAGAAGAGCCAGGTGTTCTCGACCGCCGAGGATTCGCAGTCGGCGGTGACGATCCGCGTCTTCCAGGGCGAGCGCGAAATGGCGGCCGACAACAAGCTGCTTGGCCAGTTCGACCTGGTCGGCATCCCGCCGGCCCCGCGCGGCGTGCCGCAGATCGAGGTCACCTTCGACATCGACGCCAACGGCATCGTCAACGTCTCGGCCAAGGACAAGGGCACCGGCAAGGAGCACCAGATCCGCATCCAGGCGTCCGGCGGCCTGTCCGACGCCGACATCGAGAAGATGGTGAAGGACGCCGAGGCCAACGCCGACGCCGACAAGAAGCGCCGTGCCCTCGTCGAGGCCCGCAACCAGGCCGAATCCCTGGTGCATTCGTCCGAGAAGTCGCTGAAGGACTATGGCGACAAGGTCTCGGAGGCCGACCGCACCGCGATCGCCGACGCGATTGCGGCGCTGAAGACCGCCGCCGAGGGCGACGACGTGGCCGACATCGAGGCCAAGTCGCAGTCGCTGGCCGAAGCCTCGATGAAGCTTGGCCAGGCCATGTACGAGGCCTCACAGAAGGAAGCGGCCGAAGCCGACGCCAAGGCGGATGCCGCCAAGGATTCGGACGTGGTCGACGCCGACTTCGAGGAAATCGACGAAGACGACGAGAAGAAGAAGTCGGCCTGAGCCGGCTGACGGCGAATAATGCGAAAAGCCCGGCGCAAAGCCGGGCTTTTTTGCAACCTTCGCTGAAAAAGTGCGGGTCCGGCCTAAAAAGCACGGAAAAACACGGGCTGAGCCCGGCCCGGCACTAGTATCCGGGCAACATCGCTCCTAAATCGAACAACGTGCCGGCGACGACGCAACAATGCTTGAAGACATTGAGCATCCGGACTGCGGGAAAAAATGAAAGCTGATTTCTACGAAACGCTGGGCGTGCAAAAAGGCGCCGATGACAAGGAACTCAAGAGCGCTTTCCGCAAGCTCGCCATGCAGTTCCATCCCGACCGCAATCCCGGCGACCATGCCTGCGAGCACAAGTTCAAGGAAATCAACGAGGCCTACGAGACGCTGAAGGACCCGCAGAAGCGCGCGGCCTACGATCGTTTCGGCCACGCCGCCTTCGAGCAGGGCGGCATGAACGGCGCGGCGCACGGCTTCGGCGCCGGCGGCTTCGCCGACATTTTCGAAGATATTTTCGGCGACATGATGGGCGGTCGCCAGCGCCGCTCGTCGGGCGGCCGCGAGCGCGGGGCGGACCTGCGCTACAATATGGAGATCTCGCTCGAGGAGGCATTCTCCGGCAAGACGGCGCAGATCCGCGTGCCGGCCTCGATGGCCTGCTCGGAATGCTCCGGCAGCGGCGCCAAGCCCGGCACGCAGCCGGTCACCTGCGCCATGTGCCATGGCCACGGCAAGGTGCGCGCCACGCAAGGCTTCTTCTCGATCGAGCGCACCTGTCCGCAATGCCAGGGCCGCGGCCAGACGATCAAGGACCCCTGCCCGAAATGCGCCGGCCAGGGCCGCGTCACCGAGGAGCGTTCGCTTTCGGTCAACATCCCGGCCGGCATCGAGGACGGCACCCGCATCCGGCTTGCCAATGAGGGCGAGGCCGGCCTGCGCGGCGGCCCGTCGGGCGACCTCTATATCTTCCTGGCGGTCAAGCCGCACGAATTCTTCCAGCGCGACGGCGCCGATCTCTACTGCAAGGTGCCGATCTCGATGACGACCGCCGCCCTTGGCGGTTCGTTCGAGGTCACCACGCTCGATGGCACGCAGACCAAGGTGAAGGTGCCGGAAGGCACCCAGAACGGCCGCCAGTTCCGGCTGAAAGGCAAGGGCATGCCGGTGCTGCGGCAGCCCAATGTCGGCGACCTCTACATCCAGACGGCGGTCGAGACGCCGCAGAATCTGTCGCGCCGCCAGCGCGAATTGCTGGAAGAGTTCGAGCAGCTCTCCTCGAAGGACAATTCGCCCCAGTCGAGCGGCTTTTTCGCCCGTATGAAGGACTTTTTCGAGTCGTTCGGCGAAAGCTGATCTTTATCCGGCAACATTCCCGAGCGTCATCAACACCTTATGCCAGGTTGACGCCTTGCCTTGTTCCACCTAGCTGATAAGTAGCGGTTCGGGGGAGCGTTGAGGAGAGCTCGCATGGCACGTGGTCCCGGGTTGCGCAAAGCGCTGGCGGAAAAATTCGACGACGAGCTGAAGTTCTTCAAAGGCTGGATCGACAAGCCGAAGGCGGTCGGTTCGATCGTTCCCACCAGTTCCATCACCGCCCGCAAGATGGCCTCGATCGTCAACCCTAAATCGGGCCTGCCGGTGCTTGAGGTCGGTCCCGGCACCGGCGTCATCACCCGCGCCATCCTTGCTCAGGGCGTGAAACCGGAAAATCTCTACGCGGTCGAATACTCGACCGACTTCGTACGCCACCTGCGCCGGCTCTATCCGCGCGTCAACGTCATCGAGGGCGATGCCTTCAATCTAAACGCCACGCTCGGCGACAAGCGCGACATGGTGTTCGATTCCGTCGTCTCCGGCGTGCCGCTGCTCAACTTCCCGGTCGCCCAGCGCATCGCCTATGTCGAGAGCCTGCTCGACCGCATCCCGCATGGACGGCCGATCGTGCAGCTGACCTACGGCCCGCTGTCGCCGATCCCGCCCGGCCGCGGCAATTACACGGTCAAGCATTTCGATTTCATCATCCGCAACATCCCGCCGACGCAGCTGTGGATATACCGGCGCGAAAGGCATTAGATGAGGGGAGTAGGGAGTAGGGAATGAACAGTTCAACTTCCGCGCTATCCCTACTGCCCTACTCCCTTACTCCCCTACTCCCTTAGCGAAGCGAGCCAATGGCGTTGATCCCAAGAATCCTCGTCTTCGCGGGCTCCGTCCGAACCGGCGCTTTCAGTGGGCGGACAGCCGATGCGGCGCAGAAGGAGCTTGCCCTGCAAGGCGCCGAAGTAACCCGCATCTCGCTCGGCGACTATCCGCTGCCGATCGTGGACGAGGACTTGCGGAAGGAAAAGGGCATTCCCGAAAACGCCATGAAGCTTGGCTGGCTGATCGCCACCCATGACGGCGTGCTGATCGCGACCCCCGAATACAACGGCTCGCTGCCGCCGCTGCTGAAGAATGCGATCGACTGGGTGAGCCTGGCGCGCCATGACGGCGCCCGCAGCTTCAGGCCGCTTGCCGGCAAGGTCGCCGGCCTCTGCTCGTCTTCCAAAGGCCACTTCGCCGGGATACGCTGCATCAACCATCTGCGCGCCGTGCTGGTGCGATGCCAGATGGAGGTGGTGACACCGGAGTGCTCGGTGCCGGAGGGCGACAACGCCTTTGACGAGGATGGGAATTTCAGGGACGAAAGATTACGCCAATCGATGGAGCGTCTATGCCGCACACTGATCGAAACCTCGCGCATGCTGTCCACCCGGATCGAGGCGTGATCCAGGTCGGAGACGCCATGCACGCCGACACGATGCGCGACAGGCTGATCGTCGGCCTCGACGTGCCGACGCTCAAGGAAGCCGAAAAGGCGGTGCGCGAGCTGGAGGGCGCCGTCTCCTTCTACAAGATCGGCTACCAGCTCGCCTTCGCCGGCGGGCTGGATTTCGCGCGCGAGCTCGCCAGCGGCGGCACCAAGGTCTTCCTCGACATGAAGCTGCTCGACATCGACAACACCGTGGCCAAGGGAGTCGAGAACATCGTCAGGATGGGCATGACGATGCTCACCATCCACTCCTATCCGAAGGCGATGCGGGCCGCCGTTGAAGCCGCCAAGGGCAGCGACCTTTGCCTGCTGGCGGTCAGCGTGCTGACCTCGATGGACGAGCAGGACATGATCGACGCCGGCTATGAGTATGATCCGCACACGCTGGTGCTGAGGCGCTCCGAACAGGCGCTGCATGCCGGCATGGGCGGCATCGTCTGCTCGGCCGAAGAGGCCGAGGCGGTACGCCGGATCGTCGGACCCGACATGGCCGTTGTGACCCCCGGCATTCGGCCGGCCGGCAGCGCCCATGGCGACCAGAAGCGTGTGGTGACGCCCGCGCAAGCGATCCGCAACGGCTCCAGCCACCTCGTCGTCGGCCGGCCAATCGTCGCGGCGCCGGACCGCCGCGCGGCGGCCGAGGCGATCCTGGCCGAGATGCAATCGGCCTAAGGACCAGTTCTGAAACCCTACTCCGGTGGTCATCTGGCCTCGCCTGAGCGACTCCACAATCGGTCCTGGTCCGCGCAACACAAGCAGGAGAAAAGGCATGCCAAAGGGATACTGGATCGCCCGCGTCGATGTGCGCGACGCCGAGGGCTACAAGGACTATGTCGCGGCCGCAAAGCTCGCCTTCGACCGTTTCGACGTGAAATTCCTGGCGCGTGGCGGCGAGCACGAGAAGGCCGAGGGACCTGGACGCGCGCGCAACGTCATCATCGAGTTCGAATCCTTCGCCGCAGCGCATGATTGCTACCACTCGCCGGAATACCAGCGCGCCGTCGCCATCCGCCAGAAGGTAGCCGATGGCGAGATCGTGCTGGTCGAGGGGGTTTAGTTTGTCGGCCGACCGTTCGGCCTGGACATGATCAAAGAATGCGGTGGCGCAGAATAAGATATGTAGTGATCCTTCGCGCCCCCCTCTGTCCTGCCGGACATCTCCCCCACAAGGGGGGAGATTGGCAGCGTCACCGGCGGCGCCCTTCCTTCAACGCTGAAGATTGGCGAAAGCCGACGCGACATCCGATCTCCCCCCAAGTGGGGGAGATGTCCGGCAGGACAGAGGGGGGCGCTGTCCCGCCGGCGTCTCAAAAACCTCTCCACCGCCACAGGCTTCAGCCCAATCCCGAAGGTTCATGGCCTCAGCCGATTCGCCGCCGTCTCCGCCATCGCTTCCGCCAGGCTCATGCCCCACTGCTTGCGGCAATAGTCGCGAAAATCGAAGCAGGGCAGGCCGGGGCAGACTTCGAACTCGATGAAATGGATCGTATCGTCGGCCTCGGCCCTGAGATCGACGGAGAAGACGTCCTTCAGGCCAAGCCCGGTGATCAGCTTTTGCACCATGGCGCGGATCGCCCGGTCGGCCGCCGGCTGGCTGCCGGCGACCGGCTCGAGCTCGGGCTCGGCGTAGTTTCCGGCATCCTTGGCGACCTGGCCGGTATCGCCATAGAGCGCCATCGAGTCGGCCATGGTCTGGAAGTCGCCGCCGGACTCGACGAAGGCGATGCCGAGCGCCTCGACGCCGGTCTGAGGCTCCAGCCCGAGGAAGCTTGCCCGCACATTGCGGCCGGCGACATAGGGCTGGACGACGACATCGTCGCGATAGAAGGCAAAGACACGCCGGCTAAGCTCCAGCGCGTGGCTAAGATCATGGCAGCGCGAGTCCGGCCAGATGCCGATCTTGGCGCCGAGCCGGTTGGGCTTGACGAACCAGCCGGCGGGCGAGGCCAGCGGCTCTGCCAGCCATTCGCCGTTGCGCGCCAGGCCGGCCGGTGGCACCGGCAGGCCAAGCGAGCCAAGCACGGCGCCGGAGCGGAACTTGTCCTGGCAGAGCGCGAACAGCGCATCGTCGGCGCCGATCGTGCGCAGTCCGTTCAACCGCGCCATGGCGGGTGCTGCACCGCCGCGGAAATAGGCGGTGCCGTCGGTCAGCGTCCAGACCAGGGTGCTGGCCGGATCGGCTTTTGCCAGGACCAGGGCTGCATCGTCGAGCTCGACGGCCATGAAGGCGAGGCCACGCTTTTCGCAAGCGGCGGCGAGCTGGTCGAACTCAGGCGCGAGATCGGTCGACTGCGCCAGATAGGACGAGATTTCTATGGCGCGCTCGGCCGGATAGCCGTCGGCGACGAGCCGGTCGAAGCAGGCCTTCTCCGGCTCATGGACAAGGATCAGCGTCGGCCCGTTGCGCGGCATGGAAGCTCCCAGCGAAATCAGGCGCTACCATCGCATGGCCGTTGCAATCGGCTTGCGGGAAACCGACCGCGCCGGGCGATAATCCGCAAACCGCTCAGGCGATCAGCACACGCGGCTCGAAGCGGCCTTTAACCGGGATGTCGAGAAGAAACGTCATGCCCGCCTGCGGGTCGAGCTTGCGCTGTTTTTCATCCTTGCCCTTCCAGGCCGAGGTCACCGCCAGGCGGTCGGCCTTCCGGCCGACAAAGGCCGGGCAGGAGGGCTGTGTCACCGGCATCGCGATTTCGCGCAGCAGCGTGCCGTCCGGCGAATAGGCTTTTATCGCCTTGCCGCCCCAGACGGCGTTCCACAGCACGCCGTCGCGGTCGACGACCGAGCCGTCGACATAGCCCTTGGACGAACGGTGATCGACGAACACCTTTGGCTCGCCAATGGGCAACCCCGTCGCCGGATCGCAGGCAACACGCATCAGAAGCCCGGTGGCGGTGTCGGTGTAATAGGCGACCGACCCGTCCTCGGAAAAGCAGATCGAGTTGGAGACGGTGATGTCGGCAAACAGCCGGCGAAGCTCGCCCTTGAAAAACCAGTAGATCGCGCCGGCGCCCTTGCCCTCGTCCCTGCCCATCGTTCCGGTCCAGAAGGCGCCGCAGGGATGGACGCGAGAATCGTTGGAGCGGGTCAGAGGATTGTCGGCCTCGATAGGCGTGTGCAGCGCCAGCTTGCCGGTCGCGACATCGCGCACATAGAGGCCCTTCTCGGTGGCGATGAGCTGGCGGGCATCGTCGATGATGGCGATGGCGCTGGCCATCAGTCCGAGGTCATGCACCTTCAGCGCGCCGGCGAGCGGCTTTTCCAGAAGCTTGCCGTTGACGATGTCGAACCAGAACAGCGTGTCGGTGGCGGGATCGTAGCTCGGACCCTCGCCGAGCTCGCAGATGTGGTCGCTGAAGATCGAAACGCTATCCATCATTTCTCTCCGAAAGCCTCGTCCCAAGCGGCGACCGCGGCGCGGGCGCGCTGCGCCACATCCTCGACGCTGGCGCCCGGCTTGTAGAGGCTCGACCCCAGCCCGAACACGCTGACGCCGACCGCCTTGTAGCCGGCAAAATCCTTGTCGGAAACGCCGCCGACAGCGCCGATCAGGGTCGTGGTCGGCAGCACCGCGCGGATCGCCGAAATGCCGCCAGCGCCGAGCACGCTTGCCGGAAAGAATTTCAGCGCCGAAGCGCCAAGCTTTATGGCCTGGAAGGCTTCGGTCGGCGTGAACACGCCGGGCATCGTCACCATGCCGTAACGCATCGCGCGGCCCATCACCTCGACATCGATGTTGGGGCTGACCAGCAGCCGGCCGCCGGCCTTGTGCAAGGCATCGACATCGACTGCCGTCAGCACCGTGCCGGCGCCGACCAGCGCGGTTTTGGGAAGCGCCGCCACAATGCTGGCGATGGAGGCGAACGGCTCCAGTGAATTGAGCGGCACTTCGATCGCCTCGATGCCGGCGTCGAAGATCGCCTGGCCGATCGCCACCGCTTCCGTAGGCTTCAGCCCACGCAGGATGGCGACGAGGCCGCGCCGTAGTTTCGGGAAAGGTGCGGTCTGGCTCATCGAGCGCCTCCGATCATGCCGTTCTCGCGCGCGGCCTCCACAAGGCCGGCGCGCACCGCTTCATCGGCATCGACGATGCGAAAGGCAAGGCCGGCGAAGCCGAGAGCGGCGCCGTAAAGCGCGGCGAGCGCACCGGAAGCGATCAGCACGACCGGAGCATCGCTTGCGCCATAGCGGCGCCTGGCCGAAGCGATCTCGCCGCCGATCAAGAGCCCGGACAGGCAAGCCGCGGCATCTTCGGATTTCAGATCCTGGAGCAGCCCGGCGGCGCGGATCGCGAACAGTTTTGACGTGACGTCGCCGCCCTCGCCGAGCGCTTGGCTGCACCACTGGCGGAAGAATGGGCTGTCCACTGCCACGGGGGCCGGATGCTCGCCCAGCGAATGTTTCAGGATCGAATGCGCGGCGAGCACCGAAAACAGCTCGCCCGTCGGCCAGGTGCCGAAGCCGGCGACCGCGCCGTCCTCGACCGCGACCCATTTCGAATGCGTGCCCGGCATGCAGACGAGATGGCGGCCCTTTGCCGGCAAACCGGCGCCGGCGAGCTGTGTTTCCTCGCCGCGCATGACATCCGGCGCGTCGGCCAGGCGCTGGGCGAGGCCGGGAACGATGCGGATATCGCGGCTCGAGCCCTCGATGCGGGCGGCGCCGGCAAGGATGGCGCCGATCGGCGCCGGCACGGTGACATAGGGCGCCTCGATCCAGCCTTGGCGGGAACCGGCCATGCCGCAGATGATGACCGGCAGCGCTTCCGGCGCGCCCATGGCGGCGAGGTGGCCTTCCAGCACCTTGGCAAAACCTTTTTCGCGCGCGGTGATCAGCCCGTCGTCGCCGCGCCGCTCGGCAAGTACCTTGCCGGCGCCGTCGAGCAGCCAGGCCCTCAGCCTGGTCGTGCCCCAATCGAGCGCGGCGACCGCGGGCGCGCCGCTCACAGCACGCCCCCGTCGACGATCAGCATCTGCGCCGTCAGCATGCGCGAGGCGTCCGAGGCCAGGAACAACACGGTGCCGACGATGTCGTCGGGCTGCATGACTTGCCTGATGCATTGCTTGGCGACGTGGGCAGCGAGCGCCTCCTCGGTAACCCAGAGCTCCTTCTGCCGCTCGGTGATCACCCAGCCGGGCGCGACCGCGTTGACGCGGATGCCGTCGGCGCCGAGCTTGCCGGCGAGGCCCTTGGTGAGGCCGAGTATGCCGGCCTTGGCGGCGGTATAGGCCGGCATGTCCGGATGGTTGATGAGATAGGAGGTCGAGGTGAAGTTGATGATCGAGCCGCCGCCGGCGCGCTTCATGCCGGGCGCCACCGCCTGAGCGCTGAAGAAATGCGGCCGCAGGTTGATCGCAAGGTTGTTGTCCCAGAACTCGACCGTGACGTCCTTCACCTCATGGCGGTCGTCGAGCGCCGCATTGTTGACGAGCACGGTGACATCGCCATGCGCCTGTGCCGCCTTCACCACTGCCGCTCGCAGCGCCTCGACGTCGCGCAGGTCGGTCTTGAGGTAGAGCGGGCGCCGGCCAAGCTCCTTTTCCATACGGTCGGCGAGCGCCGTGCTGGATTTGTCGGCAATGTCGATGAAGGCGACCCTGGCGCCCTGCCGCATGAAGCCTTCGGTCAACGCCGCGCCGATACCGGAACCGCCGCCGGTGATCAGCACCGAGGCGCCGTCGAGGTCGGCGAAACGCGCCGATGGCATCATGATTTCTTTCTCCCTTTGGCCGGCGCGCATCCTAGCCACGCCGGCCCCGGGAGCAAGGGCGAAAAGGCGTTTTTCGGGCTTATGTCTGACAAAATGGCCGCCGCGCCTTCGCGCGGCGCGAACTGGTCGGCTTGGATCGCGGATTGGTATTTGCCTTTACGCAATTCCAGACGGAAGGCTACGGCGAAGGCGCCGAGCCTAACTGTTTCACACTTTTCCTGGAATTGCTTCGGTCAGATCGCCTTGGCGTACAGCGCGCCGCGATAGGAATCGCGCAGATAGCCGAGCGTGGCGTCGGCATCGACCGGCTTGCCGAAGAGGTAGCCCTGCCCACCGGCGCAGCCGAACTGGACGAGGCGGTCGGCCTGCGCCTCCTCCTCGATGCCTTCGGCCACCACATCCATGCCGAGCCCTTCGCACATGGCGAGAATGGCGCGAATGATATGCTCCGACGGCCGATCGTCGAGAATGGAGGAGACGAAGGCGCGGTCGATCTTGAGCTTGTCGAAATGAAATTCGCGCAGGCGCCCGAGCGAGGACTGGCCGGTGCCGAAATCGTCGAGCGAGACGCGGATGCCGACCCGGCGCAGATCCTCGACGATCTTCTCGGCCGAAGCCGGATCGGTCATCAAGCCGGTTTCGGTGATCTCGATCTCCAGCCGGCGCGGATCGAAGCCGGTGCGGTCGAGGATGGCGAGAATATGCAGGCCGGTGTTCTGGTCGACCAGCTGCGACGGCGACAGGTTGAAGGACAAAAACAGGTCCTTCGGCCAGCTGCGCGCCGCCTCGGTCGCCTTGCGCAGCACCAGTTGCGACAGCGGGCCGATGATGCCGCGCTCCTCGGCGATGGGAATGAAGACGCTCGGCGGCACCATGCCGAGATCGCGGTCGGTCCAGCGGGCGAGGGTCTCGAAACCGATGGTGCGGCGGGTGTTGAGATCGACGATGGGCTGGAAATGCGGCTCGACCTCGCCGGCGGAAACGGCGCGGCGCAGCGCCTGCTCGATGCGGGTGACGCGCTTGGCCGCCTCCTCCATCTCGCGGGTGTAGACGACGACGCGGCCGCGGCCCGAACGCTTGGCGTGGTAAAGCGCGGTCTCGGCCTTGTTGATCAGGATCTCGGTGGTCTCGTCGCCGGAATAGAACAGCGAGCAGCCGACCGAGGCCGACAATCGCGCGGTGCGCTCGCCGACGTCATAGGGCGCCGACAGGATTTCGATCAGCATGCGCGACTTCTCGGCCGCCTGCTCCTCGCTGAACACCATCGGATAGAGGAAGGCGAACTCGTCGGCGCCGATGCGGCAGACGGTGGAATAGCCGTCCATCGAGGCGCGCAGGCGCATCGCCACCTGGATCAGGATGTCGTCGCCGGCCTTGTGGCCGAACAGGTCGTTGATCGGCTTGAAGCCGTCGAGGTCGAGGATGCCGACGGTGAACGGCGCAGGATCATCGGCGCGATCGCTGATCAGGCGATCGACCTTGTCGAAGAAGCGACGATGGTTGCCAAGCCCGGTCAGCGGATCGGTGAAGGCCAGATCCGAGTTTTCCCTGCCTGGCTGTCCGGTGCCAAACGTCGTTTGCATCATGTCCCTGTTCTGACGGCGGTATTTATCTTCAGACTGACAGCAAAGCGTTTAGGAAAGGTATCGGGAAAATCGATTTTTCCGATGCCCCCAAAAAAGGACGGCGCTTCGCAGATGGCGACCAGACCGACCCCATGCGCTTCCAGCACTTTGGCGTGCCTCGTCGGAGGTTCCAGAAATGTGTCCAGGGCCAGAAGGTTGGCAGCGTCGAGGCCTTCGGAGCATGGGATGGGTTTAAACCTGGCCTTAACGGCTTCGATAAATAGTAAACTGGTCCGACAGCCCGGCCTAAGAACGGCCAGAGGCTGGCCGGGCACCGGAGACAGACATGCCGCATGAGGTCCGCAACGAGCCGGCAATCGCCGTGCTGCTGCCCTGCTACAATGAGGAGCTGACGATCGGCGAGGTCGTGCGGCGCTTCCGCGATACGCTGCCTTCCGCAACGATCTATGTCTACGACAACAATTCGCGCGATCTGACCGCGCTGAAGGCCCGCGCCGCCGGCGCCGTCGTCGTGCGCGAACCGCGCCAGGGCAAGGGCAATGTGGTGCGCCGCATGTTCGCCGACATCGAAGCCGACATCTATGTGATGGCCGACGGCGACGGCACCTATGCGCCCGAAGATGCGCCGCAGCTGATCAACACGCTTTTGACCGAGCGCTGCGACATGGTCGTGGGCACCAGGCGCGGCGTCGCCGACGATGCCGGCCGCTCCGGCCATGCCTTCGGCAACCGCATCTTCAACCGGCTCTACAAGGGCCTGTTCGGCGCCGATTTCACCGACATCTTCTCCGGCTACCGGGTCTTTTCGCGGCGCTTCGTCAAAAGTTTCCCGGCGGTTTCCGGCGGTTTCGAGATCGAGACCGAAATGTCGGTCCATGCCTCGCAACTCAAGCTGCCGGTGAGCGAAATGGCGCTCGACTACGGCCGCCGGCCGGAAGGCTCGGCTTCGAAGCTGTCGACCTTTCGCGACGGCGCCCGGATCCTGTGGATGTTCGCCATGCTGATGAAGGAGACGCAGCCATTGCGCTTTTTCGGCACGTTCGCCCTGTTCTTCCTGGCGGCCAGCATCGGCCTGATGATCCCGGTGCTCGTCGAGTTCGCCGAGACAGGGCTGGTGCCACGCATGCCGACCTGGGTGCTCTCGGTCGGCCTGCTGCTCCTGTCCATGCTGGCGGCGGTGACCGGGCTGATCCTCGATTCCGTCTCGCGCGGCCGCGCCGAGCAGAAGCGCATCTTCTACCTGTCCATCCCCTCCGGTCGTAGCGAGCGCCGCGCGAGCGGCAGCGGGCAATCTCCGAAGAGCGAGCCGGGCAAGGCCTCGCGGGCGGCTTGATGGGCCGGCTTGCCCGCTTCGTGCTTGCCGGCGGCATCGGCTTCGTCGCCGACGCCGCCGGGCTCTGGCTGCTGCTTTCCGTCACGCCGCTCGGACCACTGGTGGCGCGCGTGCTTTCGATCGGCTTCGCGCTCACCGTCACCTGGCAGTTCAACCGGCATCTGACCTTTGCGCCGTCGAGCCGGGGCATCGCGCAGGAAGGCGCGCGCTATGGCGGCGTCGGCATCGCCACCAGCATCGTCAATTATTTGGTCTACTGCGCTATCCTCTACGCGCTGCCCGCCCTGCCGCCGCTGGCAGCGCTAGCGGTTGCCTCGATCGTCGCCATGGCGCTTTCCTTCTTAGGTTACTCGCGGCTGGTCTTCGACCGCTGAGAGCCTGCACCAAGCAAGCACGATTGGCAGAAGCCTTCGAGTTCCTTATATCGGCGGCAGGGTTTGCCGGAGATGAAAATGCCGCTGAAGATCGCCGTCCAGATGGACCATGTCTCGACCGTGTCGATCGCCGGCGACACCTCGTTCGCGCTGTCGCTGGAAGCGCAGCGGCGCGGCCATCAGCTCTTCCACTACACACCGGACCGGCTGTCGATGCTGGGCGGCAAGGTGTTTGCCCACATCGAGGAGATGAAAGTCCGCGACGAGAAGGGCAACCACTATTCGTTGGGCGATCCCGTGCGCACCGACCTGTCGGAGATGGACGTCATCCTGCTGCGACAGGATCCGCCCTTCGACATGAACTACATCACCACCACGCATATCCTGGAACGCATCCATCCGAAGACGCTGGTGGTCAACGACCCGGCCTGGGTGCGCAACAGCCCGGAAAAGATCTTCGTCACCGAATTTCCCGACCTGATGCCGGAGACGCTGATCACCAAGGACCCGCAGGAAGTGGCCGCCTTCCGCAAGGCGTTCGGCGACATCATCGTCAAGCCGCTCTACGGCAATGGCGGCGCCGGCATCTTCCATCTGCATGAGGCCGACCGCAACCTTGCCTCGCTGCTCGAAATGTTCGGCCAGCTGTTCCGCGAGCCCTATATCGTGCAGCGCTATCTCAAGGACGTGCGCAAGGGCGACAAGCGCATCATCCTGATCGACGGCGAGCCGGTGGGCGCCATCAACCGCGTGCCGGCCGAGCACGATTCGCGCTCCAACATGCATGTCGGCGGCCGCGCCGAAAAGACCGAGCTGACAGAGCGCGAGCGCGAGATCTGCGCCCGCATCGGGCCGGCGCTCAGGGAACGCGGCTTCATCCTCGTCGGCATCGACGTCATCGGCGACTACATGACCGAGATCAACGTGACCTCGCCGACCGGCATACGCGAGGTGCAGCGTTTCGGCGGGGCCGATATTGCGAGCTTGTTCTGGGATTGCGTCGAGGGGAAGCGGAGGAACGACTAGCCGCACACCCGCTTCGGGCGAGAGGCGGTCGTATCTGACTGCACTTTGCAGGCTGCCGTCCTCCCGCTCTCAAGAATCATGTGCGCGCCGACACGCTCTGCTAGAACCTCCGCCCGTATCCCAGCTATAAATATAGCTAAGCGTAATTTAGCTCCCCGTATTGCAGGATATGCTAACTTAGGTTAGTATTTCTCTGCTTGTAGGGAGGGGTGGTCACATGCCTACTGCTTATGCAGCGAAGCTCGCCTCTTTGGCGGAGGCTGAATTTAACAGCTTTGGTGGATTTCATGAGACTACGCCGAAGATGGCGGGTCGCATCAAGAAGTATTGGACAGGTATAGGTCTGGGCTTTCCAGGCGTCGGCACTGCATGGTCGGCGGTCTTTGTGTCGTTTTTCGTGAAGTCGGCCGGCGCGACAGCCGCCGAGTTCCATTTCGCGGCGGCGCATTCACAGTTTGTGTTCACCGCCATACAGAATGCCGCAGCCAACAGTGGGGTTTTTCGTGGCCGAGCATTGAGCTATGCACCGAAGATCGGCGACATCATCCAGAATAACCGCAGCGGAAATAAGTTCGACTTCGCCTTTGCGGCCGCGCACAAGGCCTATGAGTCACATTCGGCCATAGTGGTGGAGCAAGGTGTCGATGGCAGCGGAAAGTATGTCCGCACCATCGGCGGCAATGAGTCCGACACAGTCGGCGACCACGTTATTCGCCTCACGGCCGGCGGCCTCATCAAGCAGCCAGTCGCCGATCCAGCACGCTATATCTGCGTGATCGAGAATTTGAAGTAACGTTCGACTCTTATCTGAGTGCGGAAACTGTTTCACGGAAACGGTGAAACCCGCTATCTCCTTGTTTTAACGCAGGGGCGGAATCGTGTAGGAAGCTCCCTGCGTGAACGTCTTGCGGGTTCCGTCATCCATTTTGACGGTGATGGAAACGACATAGCCGACATGCGGTACCTGGCAGTTGTCCGCCGTGACGACCGGTTTCACACATTCGGACCATTCGCAGCGACAAGCACCTTTGCGCTTGCCTTGAAGGCATTCTATTTTGGAGCGTAGTCGCCGCTCGTGGGCATGGAATGTCGGTACTGCCTTTCCTAAGAATTTACGCGCCGCCCAACGCGGCGCTGGCTGCGCCCGGGCTTCTGGCGGTGGCCGCGCTCACGATACCGGACCTGTCCGGACGAAGCAGACTGGCTCTGGCTGCCGTGCTCGCTGTCATTTGGGGCGCCTATCTCCTGCAACTCGCCGCGACGCTGCTCAAGCGGCGGGCGGGAGACGTACGGACGCCGGCAATCGCCATCGATGTGCTCGCGGTCTTGGTTCCACTCGCCGCATTTCTGCTCGTCGGCACGCCCGACCGGAGCCTCTACTGTGCTGTCTGGCTGCTGAAACCGCTGCGCGACTCGACCTTCTTCCCGGTGCTGGGCAGGGTGCTGGCCAACGAAGCGCGCAACCTGATCGGCGTCACCACGCTCTTCGGCGTCGTTCTGTTCGGTGTCGCGCTCGCGGGCTATGTCATCGAGCGCGACATCCAACCAGAAAAGTTCGGCAGCATCCCCCAGGCAATGTGGTGGGCGGTGGTCACGCTGTCCACCACCGGCTATGGCGACGCTATACCGCAAAGCTTCGCCGGCCGCGTCCTTTCCGGGATGGTCATGATGAGTGGCATCGGCATCTTCGCGCTCTGGGCTGGCATTCTTGCCACCGGCTTCTATCAAGAAGTGCGTCGCGGAGATTTCGTCCGCAATTGGCAATTGGTCGCCGCCGTGCCGTTGTTTCAGAAGCTCGGCCCGGCCGTGCTGGTCGAGATCGTGCGCGCGTTAAGACCTCGCATCGTGCCTGAGGGCGCCGTGATCTGTCGCAAGGGCGAGCCCGGCGATCAGATGTTCTTCGTCGTGGAGGGGCGCGTCAGCGTCGCGACGCCGAACCCGGTGGAGCTTGGCCCTGGCGCCTTCTTCGGCGAGATGGCGCTGATCACCGGCGAACCGCGTATGGCGACCGTCAGCGCCGCAACGGCGGTCTCGCTCCTGTCGCTGCACTCGGCGGATTTCCAGATGCTGTGCAGCAGCAGCCCGGAGATCGCGGAAATCATCCGCAAGACCGCGCTCGAGCGGCGCGGCGCGGCGCCGACGGCTTGACCGTACCAGAGCGCTTCAGCGTTTCACGAAAACGCCGAACCGCTCTATCTATTTGTTTCAGGCAATTCCGGACGGAAAACCGTTACGCACTTTTCCTGGAATTGCTCTAGGTGTGGGCTTTCAGAAGGTTGTCCATTCGGACCTGACCGAGGAGACTGGAGTTACCACGCTTCAGATTCGCCGGAGGGTCCGAATGAACATCCATAAGAATGCCCGTCTCACGCCGC